>JAAETN010000473.1 GCA_024228355.1 Maribacter sp.
CAATCGCCTCCGCCTTTGTATTTAAGAATGGCTATCTCCTGGCCTTGTACAGCACTTGAAAAAGCGATTAAAATCACTGTTATTATGAGTCTCAAATACCTCATTCCTTATAATGTAATGAAACGTTTAACCATTGTTTATTAAGTTCACTGTGGTACAGGCAACGATGGCCGCTGTCTCTGTTCGCAATCTATTCTGTCCTAATGAAACCGGAAGATATCCTTTTTCGTAAGCACTTTCAATTTCAGTTCTTGAAAAGTCCCCTTCGGGACCAATTAGAATGGTTACATCCTTGTCGGGAGCTACCCTTCTTTTAAGTTCTAACTTTTCATCTTCGTCACAATGCGCAATGAATAATAGTCCCTCTCGGGATTGTTTCATGAATTCGTTGTAACCCACCATTGGATTCAATTTGGGTAAATAGGCCTGCATAGATTGTTTCATGGCTGATTGCAATACTTTTTCCATGCGCTCGGGTTTCACAATCTTTCGCTCGGAATGTTCGCAGAGGATAGGTGTAATTTCGTCTACACCAATTTCAGTAGCTTTTTCTAAAAACCACTCAAAACGATCATTGCTTTTGGTTGGTGCAACGACCAAATGAAACCAATACATATTGCGATGCCGCTTTGTTGTCGAAGCTATTTGGGCCTTACATTTTTTTGCATCTGCAAGGATTATTTTAGCTTCGAACATAAGACCTTTACCATTGGTGATCAATAAATCATCACCTACTTTTTTGCGTAATACCTTTATTATGTGATTGCTTTCCTCAGGGCTGAAAACAAATTGGGAAGCACTATTGTCCAATCTGGGATTATAAAATAATTGCATGAATAGTATAATAGTTGTTATTGATTATTTTGAAGTTTGTTTTGGGCATGTTCAATTCCTAATTCAATCCATTTTTGGAGCTGTTCCTCGGTTTCAAATCCTTTCGCAGCAACATATATAAACTCTTTCATAGGTCTGTTTGTAAAATCCATAGGTCTAACGGCCTCCATCTTTAAGATATCACTCATTTTACTTCCCAATACCCGTACCATTAAATCATTTTTAACTATTCCAACGGTCATTTTTCCTTTATACATAATGGCCAATCCTCCGAACATTTTCTTTTTGGAAAGAAAATTTGAAATGCTTTTCGGAAACACATTTAGGGCGAAATCCAATCGCTTTTCTAAATCTTCATTATAAGCCATGGTCTGTCATTTAAATTATGTATCTAGCCTTAGCGGTTACGTCATGAGAGGCGAACCTTTGGCTTTTATATTTATAATAACCAACTATACCGATCATGGCGGCATTGTCCGTGCAATACTCAAATTTAGGAATATATGTAGACCAACCGTAATTCTTTTCGGCATTTTTCAATGCAGCCCTGATTCCTGAATTGGCTGAAACTCCGCCACCTATTGCCACCCGTTTGATTCCAGTTTGTTTTACGGCTGCAATAAGTTTATCCATCAAAATATTGATAATGGTATATTGAATGGAAGCACAAATATCATTAAGGTTTTCCGCTACGAACGTTGGATTCTTTTGGGTTTCCCTTTGAATAAAATAAAGAATACTCGTTTTCAATCCGCTAAAGCTAAAATTCAAATTACCCACCTTTGGTTTCGGGAAGGGAAATTTTTTCGGGTCTCCCAATTGGGCATATTTATCGACCATAGGTCCACCCGGGTAAGGCAGTCCTAATATTTTTCCACTTTTGTCGAATGCCTCGCCCACTGCATCATCCAAAGTTTCGCCTAGAATTTCGAAATTAAAATGATTGTTGACCCGTACAATTTGTGTATGGCCCCCGCTTATGGTCATTGCCAAAAATGGAAACTCAGGTTTTGGGCTATTTTCCTCATTAATAAAATGGGCCAAAATATGGGCTTGCATGTGGTTGACCTCAATAAGTGGGATCTCTAACCCAAGGGCCACTGACTTGGCGAAAGAGGTACCGACCAATAATGAGCCCATTAGTCCTGGTCCGCGTGTAAAAGCTATGGTGGATAACTGTTTTTTGTCGATATTTGCTTTCAGTAATGCTTGGTGCACCACAGGTAGAATATTTTGCTGATGCGCCCTCGAGGCAAGTTCGGGAACGACACCCCCATATTCCTCATGAATTTTTTGAGTTGCAACAACATTACTAATGACATTATCATTGCATAAAACCGCTGCAGAAGTGTCATCACAAGACGATTCGATAGCAAGAATATAAATTGTTTCTTTTTCCACGAGGTTTGGAATAAAAATTGGAGTACAAAGGTAAAACATAAAAGCCCTATCAGAAAACTAAGAAAAATACTGGTTAGAATACTCTTGGTAGTATTGCTTATTTGTGTTTTGGGCACCATTGTACTTTCCATGCCCTTTGTACAGATTCGCTTTGCAAAATATGCCACTAATGCTATTAATGAAGAATTTGGCACTAACATAAATATTGATGGCATCCGGGTTTCATTGATTTCTTGGGATACGACACTTAAAGGGGTTTATGTGGAGGATTATAAAAAAGACACGTTATTTTATATTGATGAACTTAGTACGTCAATTTTGAGTGTTCGTAATTTAACCAATGGAAAACTTGAATTTGGCAATATTGATATCGATAGACTCAACTTTAAGCTTAAGACCTATAAAGACACCACAAGTACCAATTTAGATGTATTTATTGATAAGTTGGATGACGGCAAGCCAAGAAAGCCAGGCACACCACCATTTTTTTTGTCATCTTCTGATGTAGAGATTGCAAACAGCACATTTAAATTGATTGATGAGAACCTTGAAAATCACGAGATACTTCATTTTAAGAACCTTAGAATAAGTGCCACTGATTTTTTGATTTTGGGACCAGATGTTTCAACGTCAATACATGCGTTGTCATTTAAAGACAGACGGGACATTGAGGTTAAGAAACTTGCCGCGCAGTTTAAATATACCAAACAGCAAATGAGGTTTGATACACTCAGTATCGAAACCCCAGAATCAAATCTAAAAGGAAATCTTGTTTTTGATTACGACAGAAAGGATTTTAAGGATTTTATAAACAAAGTCCGGATTACAGCTGAATTTGTCGAGTCATCCGCCGCTTTTGATGAGATTAATCTGCTTTATAACCAATTTGGTAAGGGTAAGAAAGTAGAGTTTTCCTCAAATATTAATGGCGTATTGAATGATTTGAATACGGAAGACCTCTTTTTATTATCGGATAATACAGGAATTCGTGGAGATTTTAACTTTAAGAATCTTTTTACAAAAGATGTGCCATTCATCATGGAGGCAAATATGAAGAACGTTACGAGTAGTTACTATGAATTACGGTCTTTAATGCCTGATATTTTAGGAAAATCCATTCCTTCCACATTTAGCAAACTAGGGCAATTTACGATTAGGGGAGATGCAACAGTTACAGAGAGTTCAGTAAATACCAAAATGAATTTGAACTCGGCTATAGGCAGCAGTTATGTTGATTTGGAACTGACCGATTTCAATAATATAGATGACGCCACTTATCATGGATTTGTTTCTTTGATTGATTTTGACCTTGGTAATATTGCTGAGAATAAACAATTGGGCAAGACCAATCTGGATTTTAACGTTGAAGGAATTGGACTTAGGTTAAACAACTTGAACACAGAAGTAATCGGAGAAGTGTATTCCGTAAACTTCAACAATTATGAATATAACAATCTAAAGGTTTCAGGTATTCTTAAAGAACAATTGTTCGATGGTTCTATTTTCAGCAATGATGAAAACATAAAATTCAATTTTAAGGGATTGGCGGATTTTGGGGAAGAGCGCAATAATTTCAATTTTATTGCTAATGTGGATTATGCCGACTTGAAGAAGTTGAATTTCATCAATGACAGCGTTTCCATATTTAAGGGTAATGTAAAAATTGATATTTCTGGTAATTCCTTGGATAATATGATTGGAGATGTGAATTTCACCAAAACCAATTTCCAGAATAAGAATGATACTTATTACTTCGATGATTTTAAAGTATCCTCGTCATTTGAGAATGATTCCTTAAGAATTATCGAGATAAACTCTCCCGATATCATAACGGGTTATATGAAAGGTAATTTTAGAGTGAAGGAATTGGGTCGTTTGGTTCAGAATTCCTTGGGGAGTATTTACACGAACTATAAACCATTCGATATTTCCGATGGTCAAACATTGGCCTTTAATTTCAAGATCTACAATAAAATAGTCGATGTGTTTTTTCCAGAGGTGAAATTTGACCCTAATACCTTTATAAGGGGCAATATAATAGCCGATGAAGGTGATTTCAAATTAACGTTTAAATCGCCAAGTATAGAAGCCTATGGTAATGAGGCAGACAATATTGATATAAAAATCGATAATAAAAATCCCTTGTTCAATACGTTTATTTCGGTCGGGGATTTATCAACCAATTATTATGATGTAAAAGATTTTAACCTTATCAATACCACCCTTAAGGATACCCTTTTCTTTAGAGCCGAATTTAAGGGAGGCAGTGAGTATGATGATAGTTACAATTTAAATTTTTATCATACTTTCAATAAGGAGAACAAATCGGTAATTGGTTTAAAAAAATCGGATATAAGCTTTAAAAATAATATTTGGATTCTTAATAGGGAAGGGGATTCCAAGAACAAGGTAATCATCAATAAAACCCTTGATAGTATTCAGATTGAGGAAATTGTGATGAACAATAGCCAACACGAGCAAATACGCTTGCGTGGACAGTTGGCAGATTCTACCTTTAAAGATTTAGAACTTCAATTTAAGATTGTTTCATTAAATAAGATAACTCCCGCAATAGACAGCTTAAAATTGGAAGGTGAGGTAAATGGCACGCTCAACGTCTTACAGAAAGATGATGTTTATTTACCTTCTTCGAATTTGGGAATAACCGATTTCTCTGTAAATGGAATGCGATTAGGGGACTTGAATATCGGCATTGTAGGCAACCGTGATCTGACCGATTTTGTTGTTAATTCGCAGATTACAGACAATGGCGTGGAGAAATTGGGAATTATTGGCAATATTTCAAATAAAACGGAACTGCCTCAAGCCAACCTCATGGTCAATTTCAATGATTTTAAACTAGAACCGTTTAATCCATTGGGTGAAGGCGTAATAACGAATATTCGCGGATTATTAAGTGGTAGTGCTAGGTTTGAAGGTGATATTGATAATCCAAATTTCAGCGGGCTTCTGACCTTGAACAATGCCGGTATTGCAATACCTTATTTAAATGTGGATTATGGTTTTGCACAAAACTCTAGGGTCAGGCTATCCAGGCAGTCATTCATTTTTCAACAGATAGGCATAGCCGATGTGGCAAAAAATACAAAAGCTACCTTAGATGGCACAATTACCCATAGTTTCTTTAAGGATTGGGTATTGGATTTGAATGTGGATACAAATAATAATCGCTTATTGATTTTAGATACCGCATTTGAAGAGGAGGTCCTGTACTATGGTACTGGCTTTTTAAATGGTACGGGCAGAATCTTTGGACCCACTAAGGCATTGACCATAAATGTAGATGGTGAGACTGCAGAAGGAACATCCCTAAAAATACCTTTAAGCGATGTAGCTACGATTGGTGATTATTCCTTTATAAAATTCATTGAGAAGGATGAGACCGAAGAGGATAGGATTCAACGGGTATTGGAAGATATTGAAGGACTGGAAATGGAATTCAATCTTGATGTAACTCCTGATGCTGAGGTAGAAATCGTTACAGATCAAAAAACGGGGAGTTCGTTAAAAGGAACGGGGGTAGGGCTTTTATTAATTCGAATAAACACGAAAGACAAATTTGAAATGTTTGGGGACTTCGTTGTAGTAACCGGGGAGTTTAATTATAAGTTTGGAGGAGTAATCAATAAAACCTTCAAAGTAAAACCTGGAGGAACAATTGTTTGGGACCAGGATCCACTATCCGCGGAATTGAATATGGAGGCTGTGTATTCGTTGAATGCGAACCCTGCACCATTACTTGATAATCCAGGTTATACACGTAGAATACCAACAGATGTTGTAATTCAATTAACTGATGAGCTACAAAGCCCTGAAATTGATTTTAGTATAGAATTTCCAGGTACAACATCTATCGTTCAGTCAGAATTGGAATACCGTTTACAAGACCCTCAAGTAGAGGAGAAGAACGCAATTTTTCTATTGGCCCAAGGTACTTTTGTGAATGACCAAAGCGGTATTAACCAACAAGCAGTTACGGGTAATCTAATTCAATCGGCATCGGGGTTGTTGAATCAAGTCCTAAGTGGGGGTAATGACAAATTCAATTTAGGTCTTTCTTATGAACAAGGTATTCAGGATAGGAATACGAGTATTGAGACCGAAAACAGGATCGGTGTCACAGTTTCTACTCAAATAAGCGATAGGGTATTGCTAAATGGTAAAGTGGGTGTACCGGTCGGTGGAGCAACCGAAACAGTTGTGGCTGGGGATTTTGAGCTTCAGGTATTGCTGAATGAGGAAGGTACTTTGAGTGCCAAGTTTTTCAATCGGGAAAGCGAAATCCAAGCATTTTTGGTTGGGCATCAAGGATATACCCAAGGCGCTGGCCTTTCCTATGAAGTTGACTTTAATAGTTTTAAGGAATTAATGCGAAAAATGTTCACCAGTCGAAAAGCCAGGAGTAAGCAAAAAAACACGAGTACAATGCCTGTTGAGGTTATGGGAAAAGATAGCCTATTGATCTTTCATCAAAAATCAAAAGGACTATGATTTTTAGCACAATTTTCATCTTGAATGTGCCATTTAGAACATCATTCAACAAATTTTTCATCGAAATCGTTTTAGTGGTATTTCACTAATAATATTAAGGGCTCTAGAGTTCTTTTATTGGAATAAGTTTGTTAATTTTGTTGGCTTAATTTTCTTGATGGCAAATATTAAAAAGATAGCTGTTTTTACTTCCGGGGGCGACTCTCCAGGAATGAACGCCGCAATTAGGTCGGTAGTTCGTACCTGTGCCTACTTAAGGATCGTTTGTGTAGGAATATATAGGGGTTACGAAGGTATGATAGAAGGCGATTTTGTATCCATGAATGCCCGAAGTGTCAACAATATCATCAACAAGGGTGGCACTATCCTTAAATCGGCACGCAGCAAGGAGTTCAGGACCAAGAAAGGTCGTGAAAAGGCCTATGAGCAGTTAGGATTTAGTATGATCGATGCTTTTGTGGTCATTGGCGGTGATGGTAGTTTTACCGGAGCCCTGCAATTTAACAAAGAATTCAATGTACCCTTTATAGGAATTCCCGGTACTATAGACAATGATATTTTTGGCACTCGATATACACTAGGTTTTGATACTGCTTTGAATACTGCGGTAGAGGCAATCGATAAGATCAGGGATACGGCAAGTTCACATCGCAGGCTTTTCTTTGTAGAAGTCATGGGGCGGGATGTAGGTCATATCGCATTGAACTCGGGACTTGGTGCAGGAGCGGAAGAGATACTCATTCCCGAGGAAGATTTAGGGTTGGAACGTCTGCTGAAATCCTTGAAACGAAGTAAGGCAAGAGGTAAGACCTCAAGTATTGTCGTTGTGGCCGAAGGCGATAGAACAAGAGGCAAAAATGTTTATGAACTCAAGGAATATGTTGAGAAAAACCTTCCTATATATGATGTTCGCGTATGTGTGCTTGGCCACATGCAACGGGGAGGAGCTCCATCTTGCTATGATCGGGTATTGGCAAGTAGAATGGGGGTAAAAGCTGTTGAATCGCTGGTAGAGGGAAAAACCAACTTTATGACAGGAATCATCGACAATCAAATTACATTGACACCTATAAGCGAGGCTATAAAAGGAAAGACAAAAATTGATAAGGAACTCATTAGGATTTCCGATATAATGACAACGTAAATTTTAACCATAAAAAAGTAGAAAAAATGTCAAAATTGAAAATTGGGATTAACGGATTTGGTAGAATCGGAAGATTGGTTTTCCGCGAATCAACAAAAAGAGATGGCGTAGAAGTTGTTGCGATAAATGATTTATTGGATGTTGATCATTTAGCGTATATGTTAGAGTATGACTCTGTTCATGGTAAGTTCGATGGCACTATCGAAGTAAAAGACGGTAATCTTATCGTTAATGGCAAAACTGTTCGTATTACGGCAGAAAGAGATCCAAAAAATATAAAATGGGATGCTGTAGATGTTGATATCGTCGCAGAATGTACCGGTATTTTCAAAACTTTGGAAACTGCCCAATACCATATCGATGGTGGAGCTAAAAAAGTGGTGATTTCCGCACCATCTCCAGATGCCCCGATGTTTGTTATGGGTGTAAACCATGATGAGGCCAAAGCGTCAGATACCATCGTTTCTAATGCGTCATGTACTACCAACTGCTTGGCTCCTATAGCCAAAGTATTGAATGATAATTTTGGAATCGCTGAAGGATTAATGACTACTGTACATGCCACAACGGCAACGCAAATGACTGTTGATGCTCCGTCTAAGAAAGATTGGAGAGGTGGTAGGAGTGCGCTTTTAAATATCATACCTTCTTCAACCGGTGCCGCCAAAGCGGTAGGTAAGGTTATTCCTGAATTGAATGGTAAATTAACAGGTATGGCATTTAGAGTACCAACTGCTGATGTATCTGCTGTTGATTTAACAGTACAATTAGCTAAGGAAACTTCTTATGATGAAATAAAGAAAGTTATGAAAGCAGCCTCTGAAGGACCAATGAAAGGTATTTTGGGTTATACCGAGGAAGCTGTGGTTTCACAGGATTTCGTTGGTGACAGCCGAACAAGTATTTTTGATGCTGGCGCTGGTATACAACTAAGTCCGAAGTTTGTGAAAGTTGTATCTTGGTACGACAATGAGGCTGGCTACTCAAATAAATTAGTGGACTTGGCAGAATACGTTCATAGCCTTTAAATTCTAAATAAAGTTTTATATTCAATCCTGAAAATGGGGTTTAAACCACTCGTTTTCAGGATTGTTTTTTAATTGTGATCTATGATATTAATTGTTGATAGCGGTGCTACGAAGTCCGATTGGATAGCTCTTGATGAAAAGGGAAATCAATTGTTCTTGACCCAAACTCTTGGTTTAAGTCCGGAAGTTCTGACACGTCCGGTTATTGAGGATCGTTTGGCCAATAATTTTGAACTTTCAAAAAACAAGGACGATGTTAGCCATTTGTATTTTTATGGTGCGGGTTGCGGTACAGACCGTATGAAGGCTTTCCTCAAGGAGATTTTCGCCGATTTCTTCCCAAATGCCAAAACTGAGATTAAGGAAGATACATATGCTGCCATATATGCGACAACTAAAATAGGTCACCAAGGTATAGTTAGTATTTTAGGTACGGGTTCTAATTGTAGTTACTATGACGGGCATCAACTTTTTCAAAAAGTGATTTCTTTGGGGTATATTCCTATGGATGATGGTAGTGGTAATTTCTTTGGACGAAAATTGATTAGGGATTATTATTTTCATAAAATGCCCCAGGACCTGGGAATTAAATTTGCTAAAGAGTACAATTTGGAAGCTGATGTAATCAAAAAGCACTTATATAAGCAACCCAATCCGAATACCTATTTGGCGACATTTGCACGGTTTATGATTGAAAACAAAGACCATCCCTATTGTAAAGGTGTTATAGATAAAGGTTTCCAGCAATTCGTCAACAATTACATTATGCAATTTGAGTTGGCAACTAAAGTCCCTGTCCACTTTGTTGGTAGTATTGCCCATTATCTAAGGGATGAACTTATAACCGTCCTTAAACGTAACGATTTGATTGTAGGTAACATACGGCAGCGCCCCATAGAAGGTTTAGTTCAGTTTCACCAAGAGAACCTTTAACTTTCATAAAAATCAATGGGTATAATACTCTATCAAGTAGAGGCCACACCAGGTATTCCAAAAACAAAGCCCTGATGGTACACCATCAGGGCTTTGTTTTTAGTATTATTTTGGTCTAAATCACGCAATAGTGATTTTCTCATCCAAATAAACATCCTGGATGGCATTTAGGAGCTTAACACCTTCCACCATGGGTTTTTGGAATGCTTTTCGACCGGAGATAAGTCCCATGCCGCCTGCACGTTTATTGATTACGGCAGTCTTGACAGCCTGTGCGAGATCGTTCTTGCCGGATGATCCCCCTGAGTTGATTAGTCCAGCCCTTCCCATCAGGCAGTTCATAACTTGGTATCGCGTCAAGTCGATCGGATGGTCCGTGGTTAGGTCAGAATATACTTTATCATGTGTTTTAGCAAAATTGATAGCATTGAAACCGCCGTTGTTCTCGGCCTGTTTTTGTTTTACGATATCCGCTTGAATGGTCGCTGCCAAATGATTGGCCTGTCCCGTAATATCAGCAGATGCATGATAATCCTTTCCGTCTTTTTTAAAACCTGAATTACGAAGGTAGGCCCAAAGTACAGTTACCATGCCCAACTGGTGGGCATATTCGAAAGCCTTGGATACTTCCTCTATCTGTCTGTTGCTCTCTTCTGAACCGTAATAAATTGTTGCACCGACTGCGATGCATCCCATTTCAAAAGCCTGATCGATACTGGCAAACATGATCTGGTCAAATTTGTTGGGATAGGTCAGTAGTTCGTTATGGTTTAATTTAAGGATAAATGGAATTTTGTGTGCGTACTTCCTAGATACAGATCCAAGAACACCAAGCGTGGATGCTACAGCATTACATCCTCCTTCCAAGGCAAGTTCGACAATCTTTGCAGGGTCAAAGTAAATTGGATTCGGCGCAAACGACGCACCTGCCGTGTGTTCAATACCTTGATCCACTGGAAGAATGGATACATATCCCGTGCCGCCCATACGACCAGAATTAAACAGTGCCTGCATATTGCGCAATACTACGGGGTTTCTGTCACTCGGAGTCATAATGCGATCTACGAAGTCCGGACCGGGTAGGTGCAATTGATTTTTCTTTACAGTTTTGCACGTGTGATCTAGCAAATAACTTGCTTCATCACCTAAAATTTTCTGAATATTAGTTGACATAATTTTGAATTTTCAATAATTACATAAAGATACGCTGATAAAGCTATTTTTATGCTCAATTTCAAAGGTTTTTTTAGTAAATGTTAATAAGATTATCAGCATAATTTAGTACTTTAACATTCCTTTTTTGGTTATGATTTTGAACAGGTAATTAAATAATAATATAGTATGGCAAAAATTAAAAAATTCAAAGGAACTATTGGTATTTTAACTGGAGGGGGAGATGTCCCTGGGCTCAATCCGGCTATTAGGGCGGTTACATTCAGAGCTATTCGTGAGGGGTACAGAGTAATAGGATTTAGAAGAGGTTGGGGAGGTTTAATAGATATTGTTAGAAACAGTAAACATGACAATAGTGATAACTTTACTGAATTGTCGCAGATAGTGGTGAACAAAGCGGCAAGAACAGGTGGTACTTTCCTGCACACTTCAAGAACAAGGGCAAGTCATGTATCAAATCTGATGGTTCCTGAGCATTTACGTGATTCATATAACAAAGAAATGAATGATCTGACGCCAGAGGTAATCAAAAACCTTGATTGGCTGGGCGTTGATCACTTAATTGCTATTGGGGGTGATGACACCCTTAGTTATGCTGTGCATCTTTTTAAGCAAGGTGTAAAAGTCATGGCTATTCCCAAGACTATGGATAATGATGTCCCTGGTACGGATTACTGCATTGGTTTTAGCACCTGTGTTACCAGAACCATCAGTCTTACAAACAGTCTCCGGACTGCTGCGGGCTCACACGAAAGATTCTTGGTATTGGAAGTATTTGGCCGCTATGCCGGCTTTACCGCTATGTTGCCCACTTTGGCCGGAGCAGCCAATAGATGTCTGATACCCGAGGTGCCCTTTAATATTGAACACCTCACAGAATTACTCACCGAGGACAGGAATAGAAACCCTAGTAATTATTCTATTGTTCTTATATCCGAAGGAGCAACATTCGAAGGTGGTGAAATGAAATTTGAGGGGATGGAAAAAGATGCCTTTGGCCATGCTAAACTTGGGGGTATTGGGGATGAGGTCTCACTTGCATTAAAAAAAACATCTCCTAAATATAATAAGGGGAAAATGGTAAATGTAATCAATCAGAAACTAGGATACATGGTACGCTGTGGTGACCCCGATTTTATTGATTCTGTGGTACCAACGGCCTATGGGAATCTTGCACTCGATTTAATATTAAAAGGAATAAACGGACGCATGGTAGTATTAAAAAATGGCCGCTATGACCATGTCCCTATAGAAGTTGTTACCGAAACCAAAAAGTTCGTAAATGTAGATAAGTTCTATAACCGTCCAAAACTACATCCGTATTATAAAAACTTTGAAATGCTTCCATTGTTCATCATGACCAATGACTGATACCTGTAAGGGTTCAAGGAGAAGTCCTTAAAACACTGTCTTTTGACACGGACAATCAAGAAAATCAAGCATAACTATGCTTGGTTTTTCTTTTTTACCCAAGACATTACAGATGATCATTTTCAGGAATCAAATCCAGGTCCAAGTCCAAGTTTTGGAAATATTCTTTTATTTTGACCACTGACCACTGACCACTGACCACTGATCATAGAACGGCGATCATTGATATTTCCACATTAACGAATTTAGGAAGATTGGCTACTTCAACAGTTTCTCTCGCTGGAGCGGTATCGGCATCAAAATAGGTGGAGTAAACTGCATTTATTTCAGCAAATTCATTCATATCAGAAATAAAGATTGACGTTTTGACTACATTTTCAAAAGTCATTCCAGCTTCAGTAAGAATGGCCTTTAAATTCTCCATGGATTGTTTCGTTTCTTTTGCAATATCACCTTCTATAAGATTACCAGTTTTGGAGTCTA
>JAAETN010000474.1 GCA_024228355.1 Maribacter sp.
GGATTTATGTATATTTTTCCAAAAACAATCGAACAAGGAAGCAGCAAGAATTATTTAGAAAGGATTTAATTTATGATTCCAGTATGATCAAGATGAATCCTGAAATTTCCATGGATGAATTAAAAGCCGCATTGATAATATTTTTCAATTTATTGGATGAACAACAAAGGCGGTTGTACGCAGGATTGGAGTCACTGAAAATAGGTTATGGAGGCGATAGCTTCATTGCCATGATGTTAGGCTTGAGTGAGAAAACTGTTGCGAAAGGCAGACGAGAATTTTTGACAAATCAAATTGACGGCAACAGCATTAGAAGAAAAGGCGGTGGCAGAAAGTCAATTAAAAAAAAATTCCTCAAGTAATGAATAGTATTAATAAGTTGATGAAATATGAAACGGCAGGTGACCCAATATCAGGAACGTTATGGACAAGGAAAACCAGAGAAATAATATCAAATGAATTATTGACAATCGGTATCTCTATAGGCAAAACAACAATAGGGAAATTACTCAAAAAAATGGATTTTTCTCTCCGTAGTAACAACAAAAAGATATCAAATGGTGGCAGGGTATTAACAAAAGAAGAAGCCGAAAAAAGGAACAATCAATTTTAATTTATAAAAAGAACGAGAACAAGGTTTAACAAAAAGAGATTGCCAGTCCTTAGTGTTGATGGAAAAAAGAAAGACTTGATAGGTAATTTTAAAAACCACGGAACGCGCTATAAAAAAGAGGCAGATTTAACAAATGACCATGACTTTGCTCATTATGGGATAGGAAAATCTTTGCCATATGGCCTATTTGATGATCAACGATATGAAGGGTTTGTATATGTTGGACAGGCACTCTGGGATACACAGGAGAAAAAGTTTACATCGAGTGAAACACCAGAATTTGCGGCAGAGAGCGTCGCAAAATGGTGGAAAGTTTATGGGCAAAAGAGCTATCCTGCTGCAAATGAGATTCTTATTCTGGCAGATTCAGGAGGAAGTAATGGGTATAGGTCACGAATGTGGAAAGCTAAACTTCATGAATTAATTTGCAATAACCTTGGTATGAAGATTATGGTTTGCCATTATCCGCCGGGTGCCTCAAAGTGGAACCCCATTGAACACCGCTTATTTAGCGAAATAAGTAAAAATTGGCAAGGTACTCCTCTGAATAGTTTTGAGACGGTTTTGAAATATATAAGAACAACAAAAACCAAATCAGGACTAAAAGTTAGAGCTCAACTGGTTAAGAAAAAATATAAAAAAGGGAAAGCCATCTGGAAAGAAAAAAATGAAAAAATAGGATTGAAGCCAAATAAATTTATGCCTAATTGGAATTATTCTATTGTTCCAACTATTTGAAAGAATGGAA
>JAAETN010000475.1 GCA_024228355.1 Maribacter sp.
ACAATAAACAAGGTTTGTGCCTCAGGAATGAAAGCGGTAATGCAGGCCGCTCAGGCCATAGCCTTAGGGGATATCTCAATTGCTGTTGCAGGGGGAATGGAAAACATGAGTCTTATCCCACATTATTTGTACATGCGGACTGGACTAAAATTTGGACCTACATCTATAATAGACGGAATGCAGAAAGATGGCTTGGTTGATGTTTATGATCAAAATGCGATGGGGGTTTGTGCAGATGCATGTGCTGTTGAACATAATTTTAGTAGGGAGGATCAGGATAATTTTGCCATACAATCGTACCAGAGATCTGCGAATGCATGGAAGGGAGGGAAATTCACCAATGAAGTAATTCCCGTTGAAGTTCCACAAAAAAGAGGAGAACCAATTATTGTGGCGGAAGATGAGGAATTCAAAAATGTAAAGATTGAAAAAATTCCGGCTTTGCGTCCTGCATTTACAAAAGAAGGAACGGTTACGGCGGCCAATGCATCAACCATCAATGACGGTGCCGCTGCTATGATTTTGATGAGTGCAGAAAAGGTGAAGGAATTGAATCTTACCCCACGAGCCACCATTAAGGGGTTTGCAGATGCAGCACAAGAACCTGAATGGTTCACTACTGCGCCAGCGAAAGCCTTACCCAAAGCATTGGACAAAGCTGGGATATCAATTGAGGATGTGGATTATTTTGAATTCAATGAGGCTTTTTCGGTGGTTGGTCTTGCCAATATGAAATTACTTGGCTTGAATGATACCAATGTAAACGTGCATGGCGGAGCCGTATCCTTGGGTCATCCATTAGGTTGTTCAGGGGCACGAATTATGATAACCCTTCTCAATGTTTTAGAACAGAATAATAGCAAATTAGGTGCTGCGGCAATTTGCAATGGAGGAGGTGGAGCTTCCGCCATTATTCTGGATAGAAACTAAATTGTAGCGTCAATAATTCTATGCAATACGGTATTTGCCAATTAAGCATTGTTCCTATTAGATCCAACGCAGATGACACTGCCGAAATGGTCTCCCAGTTATTATATGGAGAACATTACAAGGTTTTGGAACAACGCAAATACTGGAGTAAAATACGTACGGCTTTTGATAAATGCGAGGGTTGGGTTCAAAACTTACAGATTACCCTGATTGATGAAAACGAATATGCCACATTAGATACAGATGATTCTCCCCAACATACGGTTGATTTGGTCTCATTTGTAGCAATTGACAAAAGTAACCTCTTGCCTGTAGTTCTTGGTTCAATATTCCATGATACATCCAAACATGTACTTGAAGGAAATTTAATTTCATCTAGACAACAAAAGTCGCACTTTATTAATATTGCACTGCTATATTTAAATACTACCTATTTATGGGGTGGCAAAAGCCCTTTTGGTATCGATGCCTCAGGATTTACACAAATGGTCTATAGAATAAACGGATACAAATTACTTCGAAGTTCAGAAGAACAGGCTACCCAAGGGACGGCGCTAAGTTTTATCGAAGAATGCGAAGCAGGTGATTTGGCCTTTTTTGACAATAACGAAGGAATTATTGATCACGTTGGAATCATTATGGACAACAACTACGTTATTCATGTTCATGGCAAAGTAAGAATAGACCGTATTGATCATACCGGTATTTTTAATAATGATGTAAAGAACTATACACACCAACTTCGGGTCATAAAAAAAATCATATAAAAAAGCCCCGACTGTCTGTCAGGGCCTTATTTACTATTTGTAACGAAATTGATTATTCCCCTAAGAGTTTTTTCAATCTCATGAAATTCTCATTGTCGCCCATGGCACCATAGATATTTTTCAACTGTGTCAAAATTCCTTGGTTATCAGGATTCACTTTTAAGGCATCTTCCAAAACCATTGCACCCTCTCTGAATAAGTCATCTTTCTGTTGCTTTAATTCATCATAACGAGCAATATCATCTCTAGAGTTCCCTAAGGAATTCATCTCATCAATGAGTCCGTTACCTTCATTCACATAAGTGGTAGAAAGATTCAATTGTGCATTTGTATATCCCGGATTAATTTCCAATGCTCTAAGGTAAGAGGCTCTTGCCGCTTCAATATCACCTTGTTCCATACTAATTACGCCTATATTGTAATGCAAATCTGGATTGTCCGGTGCAACAGTTGCAGCTTCTGCCATTAATGATTTGAATTTTTCCTTGTCACCTAATTTATAATGTAGATTTGCTTCATTTAAAATTAAGTTCACATCTTTTGGATCATTGGCCCTAGCCGCCTTATATGCTTCCATAGCTTTATCGTCCTCACCCAATTGCGTATAAATCAGAGCTATGTTCTTCACAATTTCAGTAGTTTTGGCCTCCGTTTTTTCATCAAGTGGATCTGTGTAGGTTCCTGATTTCACCATCAAATCCCTTTGGACTTTATCCATAATTTCAACTTTCCCAGTTGCTACATTGGTGGCCTTGTATTCTATACCACCTCCATTATAGCCTATTTGCTTAAGTTCATTATAATAGCCCAGTGACTGATTCCAATGACCACCATTCACTGCACTACTTGCGGCATAATAAAGATAAATGGTATCCTTTGGGCTAAGCTTGTAGCTCATATAGAGCTTTTCTCCCGCCTCTTTGTATTTCTTGTTACCATTATCTTCTACAGCTGAATTAACCAAGTCACCCGCAAGAGTTGCCAGTTGCACCTTGATTTCTTTACCATATTTTGCTTTACCACTGGCAACTTCAATTTCATCGGCTTTATTGAAGGAAGAAATCGCAGTATCAAAGGCACTATTATCCCCTTTTTTAGCCAAATCGGCATATATCTTTCCGCGAAGAAAATGATACTGGGCCTGTAATTTTACATCTGCTGCATCGATTACTCCAGCGGCAGCCTCAAGGGATGCTTTAGCTCCTGCAGCATCACCTCCCTTAAGAGCTTTATCTGCTGCTTTTATCTCATTTTTTTGAGCAAAGCCAACAATTGTAAAGGACATTGCTGCAAGTATTAAAATTTTAGTTTTCATTTCGATTTAATTAAAATATTAGTGTATATTGATTATTCTTTTGTATCGTCAGTACTTCCTTTATCAAGAGCCGTGCCATCTTCTGTTTCTACCTCAATATTCAAGATATCAGCTTCTTCAACGGCATCGTCGTCCTTCATAACCTTAGCAACAGCTGCAATACTATCGTTACCCTTGATATTTATTAATTTAACACCCTGTGTAGCTCTACCCATTACGCGCAAGTCTTCTACACTCATCCGAATTGCAATACCTGATTTATTTATGATCATAAGATCATCGGAATCAGATACATTTTTAATAGCGACCAGACCGCCTGTCTTTTCAGTAATGGAAATGGTCTTAACTCCTTTGCCGCCTCGATTTGTAATTCTATAATCATCAATACTGGAACGTTTGCCATATCCGTTTTCGGAAACCACAAGTATTTCTTCATCAAAGTTATGAACGGAAACCATTCCTATGACCTCATCATTTTCATCTGCCAAACGTATTCCACGAACACCCGAAGCATTACGGCCCATAGGTCTAGTTTTTCCCTCTTCAAACCTAATGGCCTTTCCTGATTTTAATCCTAGGAATATTTGGCTTGTACCAGTCGTTAATTTAGCTTCCAAAAGTTCATCGTTCTCCCGAATACCAATGGCATTGATTCCATTCTGGCGTGGTCTTGAATATTGCTCCAAGGAAGTTTTCTTGACCGTACCCCTTTTTGTGGCCATTATTACAAAATGATTATTCACATAATCCTCATCCTTTAGATCTTGGGTACAAATGAAGGCTTTGACCTTATCATCCTGTTCAATATTTATAAGATTCTGGATTGCCCTACCCTTTGAAGTTCTGCTGCCTTCGGGAATCTCAAAAACACGCATCCAGAAACACTTGCCTTTTTGGGTGAAGAACAACATATATTGGTGGTTGGTTCCCACGAATAAATGCTCTAAGAAATCTTCTGTTCTTGTAGATGAGGCTTTCTGGCCAACTCCACCCCTATTCTGGGTCTTGTATTCAGTAAGTGGTGTTCTTTTAATATAACCCGCATGTGAAATTGTAATGACCACTTGCTCGTCAGGAATCATATCCTCGATACTCAAATCACCACCAGCAAAATTTATTTCCGATCGCCTTTCATCACCATATTTGTTTTTTACTTCTAGAAGCTCATCCTTTATGATTTGCATTCTTCGATCTTTGCGATCCAAGATATCCTTTAGATCAGCAATCGTCTTAATGACTTGTTCATATTCAGATCGCAATTTATCTTGCTCTAGACCTGTAAGTTGGCGAAGTCGCATTTCAACAATGGCTTTCGCTTGAATCTCAGTCAATTTAAAGCGTTCCATCAAGTTCTCTCTTGCCTCATCCGCATTGGAAGATGCCCTTATGATGGCGATGACCTCATCAATATTATCCGAAGCTATAATTAAACCTTCAAGGATATGCGCCCTATCCTCTGCCTTTTTCAGTTCGAATTTCGTCCTTCTAACAACAACTTCATGTCTATGTTCCACGAAATAATGGATCATCTCCTTAACATTCAACATCTGTGGTCTGCCTTTTACCAGGGCAATGTTGTTTACGCTAAATGACGATTGCAACGCAGTATATTTGAAAAGGGTGTTTAGGACAATGTTAGGAATAGCATCCCTCTTGAGAATATATACGATGCGCATACCTTTTCTATCGGATTCATCACGAATGGAGGATATACCTTCAATTTTTTTGTCATTTACCAAATCGGCGGTCTTTTTGATCATATCCGCTTTATTGACTTGGAAGGGTATCTCAGTCACAATAATGCACTCCCTCCCCTGAACTTCTTCTATATTTGCCTTAGCACGTATCTTAACCCTGCCCCTACCGGTGTGAAAAGCTTCCTTAACACCATCGTACCCATATATCACACCTCCGGTCGGAAAATCGGGAGCTTTGATATGTGTTATCAGCTCATCAACCTCGATATCGCTATTATCAATATAGGCAACCGTACCATCCACAACCTCAGAAAGGTTGTGTGGAGGCATGTTCGTTGCCATACCAACGGCTATACCCGAGGCACCATTAACCAACAAATTAGGAATCCTTGTAGGTAGTACTGTTGGTTCTTCTAAGGAATCATCGAAGTTCAACTGATGATCAACAGTATCCTTATCTATATCAATCAACATATCATCAGCTATCTTGCGCATACGTGCTTCTGTGTAACGCATGGCAGCTGGACTATCACCATCAATGGACCCAAAGTTACCTTGCCCATCTACCAACATATATCTCAAACTCCATTCTTGGGCCATACGCACCATGGAATCATAAACTGAAGTATCGCCATGGGGGTGGTATTTACCTAAAACCTCACCAACAATACGGGCAGATTTTTTATGTGCACTATTTGAGCGAACACCCAATTCGTGCATGCCGTAAAGAACCCTTCTGTGTACAGGTTTTAAACCGTCCCTGACATCCGGCAAGGCGCGTGACACAATGACCGACATTGAATAATCAATGTAGGCAGACTTCATTTCCTTATCTATGTTAATAGGAATCAATTTTTCTCCTTCTGCCATTCTACTATTTTATCTATTTAATTTGGTTAAAAAAGCAAGGCAATATACGTAAATTCAAAGCTTTCAAAGCACATATCAAATACTTTATAAAAGAATTTATTAACACCTTTTACAGCTATTTTAGTTAATAATTTCAATGTTAATTATTTTGTAATTCGGTGCTTTTTTCGTCATTTAGGACATGTTTATCGATTATAGGTATAGTATTTGAACGAGTTTGGTATAGTTTTACTAATTTTATGGATGAAAGGATAATTTATGGATGATAATTTTTCGCCGAGGGTAAAAGATGTAATTGCGTATAGCAAGGAAGAGGCATTACGATTGGGCCATGATTTTATAGGCACCGAACATTTGATGCTTGGACTTTTGCGTGATGGAAATGGAAAGGCAATAAGCATTTTGGATGCTTTGGAAGTCGACTTGGACCACTTAAGAAGAAAAGTGGAAATCCTGAGTCCATCAAACCCAAACCCAAGTGGAGTTCAAAAAGATAAAAAGAACCTGCATTTAACAAGACAGGCAGAACGCGCTTTGAAAACAACCTTTTTAGAAGCAAAACTATTTCAGAGCTCTTCAATAAACACCGCTCATTTGTTATTGTGTATTCTCAGGAACGAGAATGACCCAACTACCAAATTACTTCACAAACTAAAAGTTGATTATGACGGGGTAAAAGAACAATTCAAGTTTATGATTACAAGCGATGATGATATCGTTGATTCTCCGACTTCTGAATCTTTTCCAAGCGATTCTGATGATGTTAACGAAGGTAAGGAAAGTACATTCGGGTCTACATCAACACAAAAAGGAAATAAAAAATCGAAGACACCTGTCCTCGACAATTTTGGAAGGGACCTGACCCAAATGGCCGAAGAGAATAAGTTAGATCCGGTAGTAGGCCGTGAGAAGGAAATAGAAAGAGTTTCACAGATATTGAGCCGACGAAAAAAGAACAACCCTTTACTTATTGGTGAGCCTGGTGTTGGCAAAAGCGCCATTGCTGAAGGTTTGGCGCTACGAATTATAAACAAAAAAGTTTCAAGGATTCTTTATAACAAGCGGGTAGTTACATTGGACTTGGCTTCGCTTGTTGCTGGCACGAAATATCGCGGACAGTTCGAAGAACGCATGAAAGCGGTCATGAACGAATTAGAGAAGAATGATGAAGTTATTCTTTTTATTGATGAGATTCACACGATTGTTGGCGCTGGTGGAGCAACTGGAAGTTTAGATGCTTCCAACATGTTCAAACCTGCCTTGGCGCGAGGAGAGATTCAATGTATTGGAGCAACCACTTTAGATGAGTACAGACAGTACATAGAAAAAGATGGTGCTCTGGAGCGAAGGTTCCAAAAGGTTATCGTTGAACCGACCTCGGTTAGTGAGACAATTGAAATTCTGCAAAATATAAAAGAAAAATACGAAGACCATCATAATGTAGAGTATACGGATGAAGCTATTGTCGCATGCGTAAAGTTGACCAATAGGTACATGACAGATAGATTCTTGCCTGACAAGGCGATTGATGCCTTGGATGAAGCTGGTTCAAGAGTACATATTGTAAATATGGATGTGCCCAAGCAGATTTTGGAGCTTGAAAAACAGCTTGAGGACGTTCGAGAGTTGAAGAACAGTGTTGTCAAAAAACAAAAGTACGAGGAAGCAGCCAAGTTGCGCGATGATGAAAAAAGATTAGAGAAAGAATTGTCTGTTGCCCAAGAAAAATGGGAGGAAGATAGTAGGTTGCATAAAGAGGTGGTTTCTGAGGATAATGTCGCTGATGTTGTTTCTATGATGAGTGGTATACCTGTAAATAGGATTGCTCAAACTGAAAGTAACAAACTAGCTGAATTACCTGAACTTATTAAGGCAAACGTAATAGGGCAAGATGAAGCAGTAGCAAAAGTAGCTAAGGCTATTCAACGCAACCGAGCAGGATTGAAAGACCCGAACAAGCCTATAGGGTCATTTATATTCTTAGGTCAGACCGGGGTTGGTAAAACGCAACTTGCCAAAGTTTTAGCCAAGGAACTATTCGACTCAGAAGATGCTCTGATACGTATTGACATGAGCGAATACATGGAAAAATTCGCTATCTCGAGATTGGTTGGTGCACCTCCGGGTTATGTTGGTTATGAAGAGGGTGGACAGTTGACCGAAAAAGTGCGTCGTAAACCATATTCAGTAATACTTTTGGATGAAGTTGAAAAAGCGCATCCAGATGTATTCAATATGATGCTTCAGGTTCTTGATGATGGCTTCTTGACGGATAGTCTGGGTAGGAAAATCGATTTTAGAAATACCATAATCATCATGACTTCCAATATTGGATCTAGACAATTGAAGGATTTTGGTCAGGGAGTAGGTTTTGGTACCTCCGCAAAAAAATCACAAGCGGACACTCATCAAAAAAGTGTTATTGAAAATGCTTTGAAAAAAGCTTTTGCGCCTGAATTCTTGAATAGAATTGATGATGTCGTCGTATTCAATTCCTTGGAAAGAGAACATATCCACAAAATCATCGACATTGAATTGGCCAAGCTCTTTGCAAGAATTAAGGATATTGGTTACAACCTCAATTTAACTGATAAAGCGAAGGATTATATTGCAGAAAAAGGCTTTGACAAACAATATGGAGCCAGACCTCTGAAACGGGCCATCCAAAAATACATAGAAGATGCCTTGGCAGAGGAAATTGTCAATTCCAAATTAGAGGAAGGTGATAACATTTTTATGGATTTGGATAAAAAGAAAGAAGTCTTGACCATAAAAATCAAAAAGGCTGAAAAGTCCTCTAAAACATAGACGTTCGTAAGAAAATTATGATGAGGGAGTCACGCATAATGACTCCCTTTTTTTATATGTCATTTTGGAAAAGTGTAAAATAAGAGGCAAGGAATATTCTAGGTAGGCAGTATACACGATATTTAAGCCTTTTATCTAGTTTTTTGTTTATTCGCAATTCTACACTCTACATTCGTTTCAGACACTATAACACACATGAAATGGACGTGGGATCAACCAAGAAAACCATTATTATCAGGGAGTATAATTTAGAGGTAGGAGTTATACAGGTATATAAAAAATATATGGTTGCAATTTTTGAGGAAGGAGCAACTTTAACCCTGGAAAGAGCCTATCAGATTATTGGAATTGCTGAAATACATTTTAGAGACAAGCCTTTTGGTTACATAAGTCATCGCAAGCATGCCTATGCTGTTGATCCGACCGTATATACATACCTTAGAGAACTTGATAATATGAAGGCCTTTGCCATAGTTTCCGTAAAGGAAATAGATATGCACAACTTTAAGATTGAGAAATTATTCTATAAAAAACCAATGAAGTTCTTTATAGAGTTCGACAATGCCTTGTCTTGGGTAAAAAGACGCGTTAAAGCGGCAAAATAAAACCCACATTTAACGATTAAACCAACTTGTTATTTAATTATTGATCCTCGTCAGGACCTTCTTGTTCCGTTGTTTCTGGAATCTCAAATAAATCAATATAGGCCTTACCAATCGCATCGATTAATTTAGATGTGGTCAAGGCTTGGTAACCTGTATTCTCAATCGCCATATCCCCTGCCTTTCCATGCAGGTACACTCCAAATAAGACTGCGTTTAATATATCGTAGCCTTGAGCTATCAATCCTGTTATTATTCCCGTTAGGGCATCACCACTTCCAGCGGTTGCCATTCCAGGATTGCCAGTTGAATTGATATAACCTTTGTTATCATAAATGGTTATTGTGTGCGCACCTTTAATAACAAGTATAACATCGTATTTTTTTGAAAACGTCCTTGCCTTCTTCAATTTATCAAAATCATCCTTCCATTTACCAAGTAATCGCTCTAATTCTTTAGGATGCGGTGTCAGAACCGTTTTTGAAGGTAATTTTTTTAACAGGTCTTTGTTTTTGGCGAGTAAATTCAATCCATCCGCGTCAATAACCAAAGGTGATTTTACCTTTTCCAAAAATTTGGAAAATGCATTTAAGGTTTCCGTTTCAATGCCAAGACCAACGCCGATCCCAACTACCGAAGGCAGAATATCATACTCAATATTACTTATATGATTTTCATCACTATCGGTGATGACCATCGCTTCTGGTAAAAAAGTCTGAAGCGGTAAATAACCACATTTTGGTACATAGGCCGTGACTAAACCGCTACCGGTATTTAAACAAGCCTCTGCAGCGAGGGAAACAGCACCAATCTTACCATAACTTCCGCCGATTATCAGGGAATGGCCATAGGTACCTTTATGGGAAAATTTCTCTCTAGGAATATATATGGGTAGCATTTCATTCTTGCCTATGAGCTCAAATTCCGCTTCAGTATTCATAAAAAATTCAGGATCTAATCCAATATCCAATACCTCCCATTGATTGCTATAAACACCAGTCTCCGGTAAGAAAAATGTCAATTTTGGAGTTTGAAAGCTAAGCACATGATTTGCACGGACAACTGCATTTTTGTTTTCTACCGGTTTGTCCATGAATACTCCAGAGGGTATATCAACTGCTAGAATAAAAGCATCGGATTTATTCAAATATTGCATTAATTTGGCGACCCATTCATCAGGTGTTCGGTTCAGTCCGATACCGAATATTGCATCAACAATAATATCATCGCGACCAATCTCAGGAAATTCAGCACCACACTCCATAAAATGTGGCCATATTTTGCGGTCTTTTAATCTGTCTAGATTGATTAAAAAATCCTTTGAACGCTTATCGCTATAATTGACAACATTCACTTCAATATTATAACCATGTTCCTTTAAATGCCTCGCCAATGCCATTCCGTCCCCACCATTATTGCCGATACCACAGAACAAATGGATTTTCACTTGAGCACCTTGCATGCGTAAATGAAGCCAATTGAATATTTGTTTGGCAGCACGTTCCATGAGGTCATTACTCGAAATTTGCTGTTTTTCAATTGTGAATTTATCAGCAGCATATATCTGCTCAGCCGTAAAAAATTTCATTCAGTAAGAATTTTTGGTAAATTTTGCCGATTCCGTAAAAATCATAGGAATCATTTGATTAGCAAGCCAAAAGTACTACTTTTGGTCCTTACAACGAAGTATGCTTTTCAACAATTTGGACATAGCAACCTTATTTTCTCCATTAACCAATGGACGCAATACTACGATTACCCATACAACCCCTTTGGGGTAACAAATTACATATAATCCTTCCGTATTTGCGATTTTTCGCACCCAAATATTCAGTACTAGATAATCAATTTGTAAAATGAAAGTTTTAAAATTCGGAGGCACATCGGTCTCCAATGCCCAAAATATAACCTTAGTAAAAGATATTGTTTCCAAGATCGAAAGCGACAAGGCCGTAGTTGTGGTTTCTGCTATGGGTGGAGTTACCGATTTATTATTGAATACAGCAAGCTTGGCAGCCCTACAGGATGATACCTATAAGCCATTTCTCAAAGAAATTGAGGATAGACATCTAAAAACCATCAAAGAACTTATTTCAATCAAAATCCAAAGTAGGGTTCTAAGTAAGGTTAAAAGTGAGCTCAATACTTTGGAAACCCTTTTGGAAGGTGCATTCCTGATAGGTGAAATCACACCCAAACTTTCAGACAAAATAGTGAGTTATGGCGAACTCTTATCATCATACATAATTGGGGAGTTCTTTGCTGAGGCAGGTCTTGACGTTGCTCACATAGACAGTCGAGAACTCATTAAAACCGATGATTTTAATGGGAAGGCAGCGGTGAACTTTGAGTTGACCAACCAGCTATGTGCAGAGTATGTCGCAAAAACTCCTCATAGGATTATTGTTCTTGCCGGCTTTATAGCATCGACTGTAAATGGGGATTCAACAACTTTAGGACGTGGCGGTTCTGATTATACTGCGGCCATAGTTGCAGCGGCCATAAATGCTGATTTACTGGAAATTTGGACCGATGTCAGCGGAATGTACACTGCAAATCCCAAATTGGTAAAACAGGCAAAGGCAATTCAACACATTTCATATGAGGAGGCGATGGAACTTTCCCATTTTGGGGCTAAAGTATTATATCCCCCAACCATTCAACCCGTACTTGCCAAAGGAATTTCAATCCAAATAAAAAATACTTTTGAACCTGATAATCCTGGGACTATAATCACTAAAAATAAAAACGAGAAAGGAAAAACTGTTAGGGGGATTACCCATGTGTCGAACATAGCCCTACTCTCATTGGAAGGCCCAGGTATGGTAGGTATTCCTGGAATATCCAAACGTTTCTTCGAGGTGCTTTCACAAGCCAATATCAGTGTAGTGCTCATTACTCAGGCTTCTTCTGAACATTCTATTTGTGTGGGTATTTCTGCCAACGACATCACTGAGGCCGAACAAACCGTTAACACCACATTTGCTTATGAAATCAGCAGAGGAAAAATTAATCCGGTTTTGGTTGAGACCGGGTTGGCGATTATTGCATTGGTCGGGGATAATATGAAAAGCCATCAGGGCCTTAGCGGTAAAATGTTCAGCACTTTAGGAAGGAACAACGTGAATATTAGGGCCATAGCCCAAGGAGCCTCAGAGCGTAATATTTCGGCGGTCATCAACAAGGAAGATGTAAAGAAAGCCTTGAATTCGCTTCATGAGGAGTTTTTTGAGGAGAATATAAAACAATTGAATCTCTTTGTCATGGGAGTTGGTAATGTCGGAGGCAAATTCCTGAATCAAATAAAACAACAGCAAAAATTCTTAAAGGAAAATTTAAAACTCAATCCTCGGGTTATCGGGATATCCAATTCAAGGACCATGATATTCGATGAAGACGGAATTTCCTTAAAAAACTGGGAAACTCGCTTATCGGAAGGAGAGCAGGCTAACAAGTCCAAATTCCTTGAAACCGTAAACGCACTAAATTATCGCAATAGCATTTTTGTTGACAATACGGCAAGTGAGGAAGTTTCCAATACATACCATTCGTATTTGGGAAATAGTATTTCTGTAGTAACATGCAATAAAATTGCCTGTTCATCAAATTATTCAAATTACTTGGAACTAAAGGAGTTAGCAAGGGAATACAATGCACCATTCTTGTTTGAAACCAATGTTGGAGCAGGTTTGCCTATAATTGACACTTTAAAACATTTGATAGCCTCTGGTGATAAAGTTCAAAAAATACAGGCTGTACTTTCAGGAAGTCTTAATTTTGTCTTTAACAACTTCAATGATAAAACAACGTTTCACGACGTTGTTAAACAAGCACAGGAAGAAGGGTATACAGAGCCCGACCCAAAAATAGATCTAAGCGGTATTGACGTCATGCGGAAGATTTTGATCCTTGCCAGGGAAAGTGGGAATCAATTGGAAATCGATGATATCGAGAATAAAGCGTTCTTACCCCAAGAGAGTTTGGACACTACCAACAACAAGGATTTCTTTGCTTCACTGAAAAAAAATGAAGCATCATTCCAGGAAATGTATAAAAATGCAGTCGCCTCTGATAGCAAATTAAAGTATGTAGCCCAATTTGAAAACGGGAAGGCCAGTGTTGGTTTACAACAGATTCCTAAAGGGCATGATTTTTATAATCTTGAAGGCAGTGATAATATTGTATTGTTCTTCACTGAACGTTATCCCAATCAACCAATGATTATTAAAGGTGCGGGGGCAGGTGCAGATGTTACGGCCTCTGGAATTTTTGCTGACATAATCAGAATAGGTAACTTTTAATTAAAGATGGAAGAAATAAAAATTTTCTGCCCTGCCACCATTGCCAATATCTCATGTGGATTTGATGTACTCGGCGTTGCTTTGGATTCCGTGGGAGATGAAATGGTAATTCGGAAGGTACCGAGGAAAGGTATCTATATCACCAAATTAGTTGGCCAGGATTTGCCCTTGGAAACAGAAAGGAATGTTGCTGGAGTTGCTGCTTTGGCCCTCATGGCAGAAAGCGATTATGAAGGTGGTTTTGAAATTGAGATTTACAAAAAAATAAAGGCCGGCAGTGGAATTGGTAGTAGTGCTGCAAGTTCTGCAGGAGCAGTTTGGGGAATAAACCAATTACTGATGAAACCTTTCCCAACTTCTAAATTGGTGGAATTTGCCATGGAAGGAGAACGGTTGGCCAGTGGGGTCGCACATGCAGATAACGTGGCACCTGCCCTTTTTGGTGGATTTACTTTGGTACGCAGTTATGAACCATTGGATATTATTCCGATCAACAGCCCGTCGAAACTATATGCTACGGTAATTCATCCGCAAATAGAGGTAAAAACCTCTGATTCCAGAAAAATCCTAAAAACCAATATTACCTTAAAGGATGGCATAAAACAATGGGGGAATGTAGGTGGTTTGGTTGCTGGCTTGTTCACCGAAGATTATGATTTAATTGGTCGTTCTTTGATTGACCATATTGTAGAACCCATTCGCTCTATCCTAATCCCGGGTTTTGATGATGTAAAATCAAAATCTCTGGAAGCTGGGGCATTGGGATGCGGAATTTCAGGTTCGGGTCCATCAATTTTTGCTTTTAGCAAAGGCGAGGATATTGCCCAGAAAGTAGCGTTAGCTATGTCCAATATCTATAAAAATATTGAGATTGATTATGATGTACATGTATCCAAATTCAATACAAAAGGTATTAAAATATTGAAGTAACAAATGAATTTTTATAGCTTAAATAAAAAAGCAGCAAACGTAACTTTTAGGGATGCTGTAATAAAAGGAATTGCTCCCGACAAAGGGCTTTATTTCCCTGAGAATATTACGCCTTTACCTAATTCTTTTTTTGAGGACATTGAGACGCTCTCAAATACTGAAATCGCATTTGAAGCCATTCGTCAATTCGTAAATGATGAAATTCCTGATGATAAATTAAAGGAAATTCTCAAAGAAGTTCTGGATTTTGATTTTCCCATTGTTGCGCTTGAAGATAATGTCGCCACTTTGGAGCTTTTTCATGGTCCTACAATGGCATTCAAGGATGTAGGAGCTCGATTTATGGCACAATGTCTTGGATATTTTTCTAGTAGCACAGATGATGAAGTTACAGTATTGGTAGCGACTTCAGGGGATACGGGTGGTGCCGTGGCAAATGGTTTTCTTGGGGTTGACGGCGTAAAAGTGGTCATCCTTTATCCTAGTGGTAAGGTCAGTGATATTCAGGAAAGGCAACTTACAACGCTTGGAATGAACATTACCGCTTTGGAGGTTGATGGTACTTTTGATGATTGCCAGAAAATGGTAAAAACAGCTTTTTTAGATGCGGATTTGCTTGAGAATATGCAGCTTACATCTGCAAATTCAATCAATGTGGCACGTTGGTTACCACAAATGTTTTATTTCCTATTTGCTTACAAACAGCTAAAATCAATGGGGAAAGAATTGGTCTTTTCTGTCCCTAGTGGCAATTTTGGGAATATCTGTGCTGGCATGGTCGCACAAAAATTGGGAATGCCTGTGAAACACTTTGTGGCATCAACCAATGTCAATGACACTGTTCCACAATTTATGCAGACTGGAGAATACAAACCTAAACCATCCACAGCAACTATTTCAAATGCTATGGACGTAGGTGACCCAAGTAACTTTATACGCATTCGACATCTTTTTAAAAACAATTTTGACGCTTTAAATGAAAATCTAAGTTCCTTTTCCTTTACTGATGAAGAGACGAGAGAAGCCATACAGCATATTTATGGAATGGCAGGCTATATAGCGGACCCCCATGGAGCTGTTGGCTATTTGGGATTAAAGGAATACCAAAAAAACCAAACAATTCCGTTTGGTGTATTCTTGGAAACTGCACATCCGGTTAAATTTTTGGATGTCGTCGAGGAAACCATTGCTACAACTTTAAAAATTCCACCACAGATACGACGGGTAATGGGCAGGAAGAAGAAATCTATTAGAATAGCTGAATACAAAGAGCTTAAAGCGCACTTATTGAATAATCACTAAGGCCCTATTTCATTACAGTAATTTTTTATTCAAAACAAAAGTTAAGAGAATACGGCAATCTACTTATTTTGAATAAATTTGCCCAACTAAAAATTACTGTTTTATGAAGAACACCGCCTTATCCAAAACACACGAAGCCCTTGGAGCTAAAATGGTACCTTTCGCAGGTTACAATATGCCCGTCTCTTATGATAGTGTAAATATTGAGCATGATGCTGTCAGGAATGGTGTTGGTGTTTTTGATGTTTCACATATGGGAGAATTTTTGATTGAAGGTCCAAATGCGTTGGAATTGATTCAGAAAGTTACTTCCAATGACGCATCCAAGCTAACTATAGGTAAAGCACAATACAGTTGTTTGCCCAATGAATCAGGGGGTATAGTTGATGATTTGATTGTTTATAGGGTGAAGGAGGAAACATATCTCTTGGTGGTCAACGCCTCGAATATTGAAAAGGATTGGAATCATATTTCAAAATACAACGAGGCAATCAATGCTGAAATGAAAGACATTTCAGAAAATTATTCCTTGTTGGCCATCCAAGGCCCAAAAGCTGTTGAAGCAATGCAAAGCATAACTTCCGTGGATTTAAGTGCCATAAAATTCTACAATTTTGTTGTTGGCGATTTTGCGGGTATTGCGCATGTAATTATTTCTGCGACCGGATATACCGGTTCTGGTGGCTTTGAGATCTATTGCAAGAACAGCGAGGTAAAACAAGTTTGGGACAAGGTCTTTGAAGCCGGAGCTGATTTCGGCATTAAACCTATTGGTTTGGCGGCTAGGGATACGCTTAGGCTGGAAATGGGATATTGCCTTTATGGCAATGACATTACAGATGAGACCTCGCCATATGAAGCAGGATTAGGTTGGATTACAAAATTCACCAAGGATTTTGTTAACAGTGAGGCACTGGCCAGGGAAAAAGAGCATGGTCCAAAACGTAAACTAGTTGCATTTGAGTTGGATGACCGTGGTATTCCACGTCAAGGTTATGATATTGTGGACGGACAGGGAAAAACTATTGGAGAGGTAACCTCGGGAACTATGTCCCCATCGCTTGGCAAGGGTATAGGTTTGGGTTATGTGCCCAACATATTTACGGATATAGGTAGTAAAATCAATATTCAAATTAGGAAGAATGCCGTTGCGGCCACTGTTGTAAAACTACCATTTTACAAAGGCTAGTTCGTAACCAAATAAGCTTTGTTGATTAATGGAGGAAGGAGGTAAAAAGATATTGATTTTAGGAGGAAGCGGTTTCATCGGCCATGCCATTTATAAAGAACTTTGTTCCTATTTCGATACCTACGGTACTTTCAATTCTGCCAGGCGGTCATTCGAGGACAACCAACAATTTTACAAATATGATATGGAAGAAGATGATATCTTCCAGTTGTTGAAGAAAATCCGTCCTCAGATTATAATTTCTGCACTCCGAGGAAACTTTGCTTCACAAATTCAAGCGCATCAACATATTATTGAATACATATCACAAAATGATTGTAGATTATTTTTTATCTCTTCAGCCAACGTTTTTGACGCCTATAGCAAATATCCTTCTTATGAGAATGACAAAACCCTTTCAGAAAGCGTATATGGCCGATTCAAAATCAAGGTTGAGAATATGTTATTGCGTCTACCAAAGGTAAAATCAGCTATTTTGAGGGTTCCCATGGTGTTTGGCAATTCATCGCCAAGAATCAAGGAAATCAAGAACCTTATTTTGAACAATGAACCTATTGAAGTCTTTCCCAACCTCATCATGAACGTAACACATGACGATAAATTAACGCAACAAATCCATTATCTGATCAACCAAGACAAAAGCGGTATATTCCATTTAGGAAGTAAAGACTTGGTACATCATGATGAATTCATAAAAGAGGTGGTAGATCGTATTGGCAAGTTTAATCCCATTTTTAAAAGGGTATATACCTCTAATGACGATCGTTATCTTGCGGTGCTTGCAAAGTCCAATAAACTTCCGAAAAACCTTCAAATGACTTATCAGGAAATCATAAACCATCATATTTTGATTTGATTTGATTTATCACAAGTATTTTGCTTTTATACCTTTGCACAAAACAGTGATTATGAAAAAATTGAATGAAGAGGAATTGCTACTTCAGTTACAAAAACTAAAAGGTTGGGAGTATATTGACGGAGCTATTGAAACTACCTTCGAATTTAAAAACTTCAAGGAAACTTTTTCGATCATGACACGGATTGCCTTTGAATGTGAAGCACAAAATCACCATCCCGATTGGAGCAATGTGTATAACACTCTAAATATTCGATTAAATACACATGATGCAGGAGGTGTTACCGAAAAGGATTTCAAATTGGCCGAAAGCATTGAGGAAATAATTGAAAGTGAATGAAAATAGTTTACAGTAATCAGTAATCAGTAATCAGTAATCAGTAATCAGTAATCAGTAATCGAAGAAAAGTTTTCGAAGAAGAATTAATCTCCTAAAGTTATAAAGTTTGTTGAACTTGAACTTGAGATTAGCGCTTATTTTGAACCAGGCAAGGATTTTTCCCTCTCTAAATTTTCTTAAATTTACAGGCATTTAATCAATACGAATAATAAATTATGGGTAGAGCTTTTGAATTCAGGAAGGCACGTAAAATGAAAAGATGGTCAGCTATGTCCAAGGCGTTTACGCGTATTGGCAAGGACATTGTTATGGCTGTCAAAGAAGGTGGTCCCGACCCAGATTCAAATTCAAGGCTAAGAGCAGTTATACAGAACGCTAAATCTGTTAATATGCCCAAGGACAATGTTGAAAGGGCCATAAAAAGAGCCACTGATAAAAGCTTAGGTGATTATAAAGAGGTATTGTTTGAAGGCTATGCTCCCCATGGAATTGCAATTCTAGTTGAGACTGCAACCGATAATAATACCAGGACAGTTGCCAATGTGAGAAGTTATTTCAACAAATGCAATGGCAGTTTGGGAACCTCAGGATCCGTAGAGTTCATGTTCGACCATACGTGCAATTTTCGTATCCCTGCTGAAGGCATTGACCCAGAAGAACTTGAATTGGAAATGATCGATTTTGGTGCTGAAGAAGTTTTTGTTGATGATGACGGCATACTCATCTACGCGCCTTTTGAAAGCTTTGGATCCATACAAAAAGAATTGGAAAACAAGGAAATTGAAATCCTATCCTCAGGATTTGAAAGAATACCTCAAGTAACCAAAAAACTGTCTGAAGAAGAAGTTGCCGATGTTGAAAAGTTGCTCGAAAAGATTGAGGAAGATGATGATGTACAGAATGTATATCATACGATGGAGGAATAATACATTACTCTTTTTATCAGCATCCATACTCTCTCATTTTTTATATTGAAAACCTGAAAAATCCTTTTGGGTACATACCTTTTTAGCCCTCTCCTATTTTCTAAATGACATACGTCATTGCATACACCCCTTCACTCTTCTAACTTTATAAAAACGTATTACAAAACGTGTTAATAAATACTCATTTAAATCCTGAAAGTCATGAAAAAGTCTATTAAAATAGTAGTGTTTGGTGCAGTTCTTGTCTTGTTTACCGTTTTTGCATGCAGCAAAGATGATTCTGAACCGCTTGTCAAGGAAGGAGGTCCTTTTGCGATTAGTGAATTAGCTGGGAATTGGGAAGCTTCTTCCGCTAATTTTAATGGAGGCAATGTAAACATAGATGTAGTCGATCAAGGAGGAACTGTTTCCTTGACTGTTCAAGGAAATGGAAATTTTACCTTAAACATAGATCCCGTAGATCGTGCGGCATACACTGTTAGCGGAGAGATGTTCTGGGAAAAATTCGAAGGAGAATTCTATTTCGCAATCGAATGGGATGATTATCCAGGAGATTGGGATACCTATGGCGCTACACTTGCAGGCACTACCTTCTCTATTAATGGAGGGGCCGATACTGGAGAATATGATTTTAACGACGATGGTACTTTCGAATCGGCCAGTATAAGTTTTACTTTTATAAGGGCTTAAGTATATTCCGGGATCTTCCCTAGGGATCCTTTAAAAAAAGCTTTGTAAATCTTAAAATCCATTTCTAGATTTTCGGACGGAAAATGTGGCTTTGAAAATTTTATTTGTTTATGACCGTAGTCAAAAGCAACTAGAATAATAGGAACCTGTGCAGTTTTTGCTATGTAGTAGAATCCTGTTTTCCATTTTTCGACCTTTTTACGGGTACCTTCAGGAGACAATGCTAATCTAAATACCTCTTTTTCATTAAAAATATTGGCAATTGCAGTGACTGTATCGCTGCTTTTGCTTCGGTCGATAGGAGCGCCACCCATCCACCTAAAATACCAGCCAAAAGGCGGTTTAAAAAGACTTTTCTTGGCAATAAAACTAATGTCCTGATTGATTACCCTTCGAATCAAAAGCCCCAAAAAGAAATCTACCCAACTGGTATGAGGTACAACAGCTACAATACATTTATTTAGTTTAGGGAATTCCCCAATCGTCTTCCAACCGAGCAATTTGAAATAAATAAATTTTGCAAGAACATGCATTTAAGGGTACCTAAATTTTCTGATAAATTGATTTCAACTTAGCAGGGGTAATTATCTTTCTCCAGTCCTTTCCCAAAGCATTTTCCCATAAGGGATCCATACTCATTGAAACTGAGATCATCGTATTGAATTCATCATCCGCTAAATTGGCACATAATCCTTCGGGTAATTGAATTTCATGTTTTTCACGCATAATATTGAACAAAGCCACACCTTCTGGGTAAAACTCCTTTAAATGCTGAAAAACCAAACAATTGCCAATGCCATGTTTAACCCCTAAAAGGTATGACAACCCATAACTCATTGCATGGGCTACACCTACTTGTGAATACGCTATGCTCATACCCCCATGCCATGAAGCCATCATTAATTTATTCCTAGACTCGCAAGGTGTTAATCCATCAAGAAAAACTTCTTTACAAAGCTCTAAAGCCTTCTCACCATAACTTTGGCTAAAGGCATTAAGATAGGTGCCGTTAAGGGATTCTATGCAGTGTATATAGCAATCCATACCTGTATAAAACCATTGCTCTTTCGATACTCCCTCCGTCAAATCTGGATCTAAAACCACTTGATCAAAGGTCGTATAGTCTGAATTTATACCTAACTTTTTTTCAGGGCCCAAGAGTACTGTTGTCCTTGAGACCTCAGCGCCTGTTCCACTAATGGTTGGAACACCAACGTGATAAATTGATGGTCTTATTACCAAATCCCATCCTTGATAGACCGAAGAGCTACCATCGTTGTTCATCATTATGGCGACGGCCTTAGCCAGATCCATTATGGTTCCGCCACCGATGCCTACAATCCCGGATGGTAGTTCTTGGAATTCGTTCTTTACTTTTTGAACCAAACTATCTACCTGTTGGGTTTTAGGCTCTTCACCTGCAGAAATAAATATGATTTGATCACAAAATATCGTAGGAATTCTGTTTGCCAATTCCGTTCCTTCAAAAACATCGTCTACCAAGAAAACGAAAGGAGAATCGGAATGTTTACGCTTGGGCATCAAAATATCTCCCAACTGATTGAAGCTTCCTTTGCCAAAAACTACATGCGGTACCATAGGAAAGTTCCTGTACTTTGTAGCTTGGTGAGAAGTTGTATTTTTTATTTCACTCTTATCCTTCAATTCCATAGCGCTAGTTCAAATAGTCCAAAACATCTTTTAAACTATTAATTTTCAAATAATTGTAATCTTGATCCTCAACAGACACCTGCTCATGTTGCCACGTGGTGTGAAAGGGAACGTGGACCGCTTTGGCCCCAATGTTTATAATAGGCAGTACATCAGATTTTAGGGAATTTCCGATCATTAAAAACTCATCAACCTCGATTTCAAGATGTTCCAAAAGGTTTTTATAATTCTCTTCTTTCTTATCACTTAAGACCTCTACATGGTGAAAATATTTTGACAGGCTCGACCGATCAAGTTTGCGTTCCTGATCCAATAAATCACCTTTGGTCAACACAATCAAACGATATTTATCGCCAAGCTCCTTTAAAACTTCTTTGACACCATCCAATAATTCAACAGGGTGGGCTATCATTCTTTTACCAAGATTCAAGATTTCCTGAATCGTTGCTTGTGAAACCTCATTATTCGATAACTCCAGGGCAGATTCGATCATTGAAAGCATAAACCCTTTAATGCCGTAACCATAGAGATCCAAATTATCCATTTCTTTTTTGAACAACTCCTGATCAATTTTGTTCTTGGTTTCGAATCCTTCCAACAAGTTTGCAAATTGCTCCTCAGTCTCTCGAAAATAGGTCTCGTTCACCCAAAGGGTGTCGTCGGCATCAAAGCCAATTACTTTTATATTGCTAAAGTCTACTTCCATGCAGCCTGTGCTCTTTTTAAATCCTCTGGGGTATCAATTTCAATGCCAACGACCATGGTCTCAACCATTTTTATTTTTTTACCATACTCCAAATACCTGATGGCCTCAATCTTCTCCTTAGCCTCTAGGGGTAGCATCGGCAATCGCTGAAAATCCATTAAGGCTCGTTTTCTAAAGGCATAAATACCCTTATGCTTATAATAGATATCCTCAATTTCAGTATCCCTTGGGTATGGAATCGGAGACCTTGAAAAATAGAGGGCAAAGTTACGGTTATCGATAATAACTTTTACCGTATTTGGATTGTTTATTTCTTCCCAATCATTGATTCTTACCATAAGTGAGGCCAAATCAATTTCCTCGGTATGGTCTTGCTGGAAGACCTTTAAAACACTTGCCAAACTTTCACGATCCGTAAAAGGTTCATCGCCCTGAACATTTACAATAATATCCACATCCATATCAGCGACAGCCTCTGCTATACGGTCACTACCGCAGTCATGCTCCTTAATGCTCATGATGGCATTACCACCTGCATCTGCTATTGTATTATAAATAATATCGCTATCAGTAACCACATAGACTTCATGGAACAATCGTGTTTTTACAGCAGCTTCGTACGTTCTAAGAATTACGGGTTTTCCAGACAAATCCTGCATTAGTTTAGCAGGAAATCTAGAAGCAGCATAGCGCGCCGGAATCATGGCAATAATCTTCACTTATTTATCTTTAGGTTGATTAATTATGTTTTTGCCCTAGGTCTTAACTTTCGGTAAATCATAAATACGAATATCAAAATCGCAATGACCAAAAAAGCCGCTAAAATAGGGGCAAAAATCGAAGCTGTTGAAACGACAATAGCAGTTCCTGTTTCCACTGTGGATACCAGCGGATTTGCCACTCCGCCCGTTGTTGCTGTAGAGGCCAATCGCGTTGATGCCCCTGCACCTTTAATGGCCGTAGCCGTGCCCCCACCAGCAATAATGGCCAAAGACCAGGTCACCACGGGATCTAGATTAGCAACAGTTGAAACCATTACCGCCGTACCTGCAATGGCAGCTAACGGGATGGCAATACTATCCAATAAATTATCGACCCATGGAATAAAATAAGCGAATATTTCAGCCAAAGTCGCTACCCCTAGTGTTATCAGTGCGGCAATACTTCCTATCCATTGCCAATTCTCATTGAGTTCCCAAACACCAAAATAAGAGGCAAGACTCAAAGCAAACAAGGGCAGAAAAACACGGAAACCGACAGATGCTGCCAATCCTACTCCCAAGAATATACTTATTACAGTTTCAGAGTTCATTTTTATACTTTTCACTAAATTAAGTTATTCCGATTCAAGAAAAAAATCAGATTTAAAACCAATGAGATACAATTGTTTCTTGGCCCTGGTAACTGCAGTATATAACCAACGGAGATATTCTTTATTGATGCCATTTGGCAGATAGGGCTGTTCTACAAAAACGGTATCCCATTGTCCACCCTGGGATTTATGGCAAGTTATTGCATAAGAGAACTTTACCTGTAATGCATTGAAATACTTGTTGTTCTTGACCCCTAGAAACTTCTTGTATTTTGATTTTTCATGGGCATAGTCTTTCATTACCTCCTGGTACAGCTTATTACCATCTTCATAGGACAAAGATGGTGTTACAGCCTGAATCGTATCTAATAATAAAACAGTCTCAAAGGGACGCTGATTGGGATAATCGACCATTTTTACTTTTACCTCTGCGAATTTGAAGCCGTATAATTCCTTTATAGCAAATATTTCAAGTACTTCAATGATATCCCCATTTGCAATAAACCCAGCTTCGGAAGTAGGTTTCAACCAAAAGTAATTGTTCTTGACAACCATCATATAGTCACCTACAGCCAGATCGTTCTCTAAATAAAGAATCCTATTCCGAATGTTTTCGTTATAGAGATTGGCTCTTTTATTGGAACGGACAATGATTGTTGTTTCTTCTTTACCGTTCTCGGAATATGATGCATCTATGGCCTCCTGTATTTCATACCCATCAACCAACCTTACGATGTCGGAATATGGGTTTACATTAAACTTAAAAGCATCAAAAAAGGTACCCTGCAACTGTTCTCTTAATAAAGTAGCATTGACCAATATTCCCGAATCTTCGGTCTGACGTACTACTTCATCCAACTCCAGTCTTGTAACTTCCTTATTATAGTTGAGTGATAACTTTCCTTCATCCAAAGCAGGGCTTAAATCAAGATGAACCGGGGGTAGCTGGGCAGTGTCACCTATCAAAATCAATTTACAATTGTGACCTGAATAGGTAAACATCAACAGGTCATCCAATAACGAACCATTTTCAAAAAGCTTGGAGTCTGCCGGGGTATCAGGTATCATTGAAGCTTCATCAACGATGAAAATAGTATTCCGATGTTTATTGGGTGCCAATACAAACTGGACTCCTCCTCCCGTTTGTTTTTTAGGAAAATATATTTTCTTATGAATGGTAAAGGCTTGGGTTTTTGAATAATTTGACATTACCTTGGCCGCCCTCCCAGTAGGTGCCATGAGCACCGCTTTCATAGTAGTACGCCATAAATTATTCACCAAGGTCCCGACAATGGTTGTTTTACCTGTACCGGCAAACCCCTTCAATAAAAACAATCGCTCTTTCTCTTTAGAAAGAACATAGACCGACAATAGCTGTAAGGCAACCGACTGTTTTGGTGTAGGCTCATGCGGGAATCTTTCCTTTAAGATTTTAAAAAAAGAGGAGTCGGTAAGCACATTCATAATCCCCAAATATAAACATGATTATTGGTGAAGTGCATCTTATCAATAATATTCCATAAAAAAAACAGGGAATAGTTCATAAAACCCCAATGGTAGCTCCTATTTAGTGTTTCGAATACCTTATCACCTTCAATAAAACCAATCAACAACGGCATAATTTATAATATGGTCAATATGCATAAATCCTATTATAAAATATTAGGCAGTTTGCAAAAAAATTGTAGATTTGTGTTAACCACTAAAATATAATTAACACTTACGAAATGAAGACCATTATACAAATTGTACTTTGGATTGCATGTATCGGATTCGGATACCTTATTTATCAATCTGTTACAGGGCCTATGGAGTTTAAAAAAGTAAAGGAAGAACGTTTTGCAAAGGTTGTATCCAAATTAAAGGATATTAGGAATGCGCAAGAGGCCTATAAAACCGTAAATAGTAAATATGCCAATGACTTCAAAAGCCTAATTAGTTTTGTGGAAAGTGGTAAATATACCATAACTCAACAAAGGGATTCATCGTATATGGAGATGGATAAAACCTATGGTATTGAACTTTTAAAGGAAGTAAAAATCATTGATACATTAGGTTTTGTTTCGGTAAAGGATTCATTGTTCAAAAATGATGATCGTTATAAGAGCTTAATGGATGTTCCTGGTGCAACGGCAGGTGAAAAATTTGAAATGAAATCTACAATTATTGATAAAGGAGGTTACAAAGCGCCTGTTTTCGAAGCCTCAGTAAAAAAGAATGTTGTATTGGGAGATCAGCCTAAAGACTTGTTAGAACGCGAAAATGCGCAGGTGAGTGTTGAGGAAGTAAATGGTGACATCATCAAAGTAGGTTCTTTGGAGCAAGTTAGTACAAGTGGTAACTGGCCACCAATTTATGACAAAAAAGAAGATTTATAATACAGAGGATAACTCTTTGGAAAATTTTAATAAACTGTCCATTCAAGTTAGCTTGAATGGACTTTCTTTTTGTGTTCTGGATACTATTGGGAATACGATTCTGAAGTCTGATCGCTTGGTTTACGAAAAGAGCCTTACCCCATTTGAGCTTCAAAATCATCTAGAGCAGCTGTTCAAAACCCACAACTTGGATACCGGCCAATTTTCAGAAGTTATAGTTGTACATAGTAACGGCCTATTCAGTTTGGTGCCTAAATCACTGTTTAATGTGAATGAACTGGCGAATTATCTTAAATTCAATACTAAGATTCTAGCTAATGACCATATTGCCTATGATGATTTGGAAAACTGTGATATGGTCAATGTTTATGTACCTTTCGTTAATATAAACAACTATATTTTTGAATTATTTGGCGAATTTGAATATAAACACAATGGTACTGTATTGGTACAGGCTTTGTTGAATAATTCAAGTGCGAACAAAGAACCCATTTGCTATGTGCATCTAGATGGTCAACAAATGGCTATTACCGTTATAGGGCAGAAAAAACTATTGTTCTACAATAGTTTCAACATTACCTCTAAAGAGGATTTTATATATTATCTACTCTTTACCATGGAACAATTAAAATTGGATACAGAGAGCACAAAACTAAAACTTTTCGGTACTATTGAACAAGGAGATGAGGTATATGATCTTTGTTATAAATATATCAAGGACATATCACTTTACATCCCGTCAGCAGCCTCAATCCCTATGGCCACTGCTAATCAAAAACCATTGGATTTTACAGTTTTAAGCGCCTTATAATGCGAATTATATCAGGGAAACACAAAGGAAGAAGAATATCAGCTCCTAAAAAATTGCCCGTACGCCCTACCACCGATATGGCGAAGGAAGCCCTTTTCAATATATTGAATAACAACTATTATTTTGAGGATATTTCGTTAATAGACCTATTTGCAGGTACCGGAAATATCAGCTTTGAATTTGCTTCTCGCGGAACCAAGGAATTGGTTGCCGTTGATGCCGATTATGGTTGTATTAAATTCATTGACAAGGTTTCGAATGAATTGGGTTTTGGCATCTCTACTATTAAAAGCGATGTTTTTAGTTTTTTGGAAAAAACCAACTTAAAATCGGATATAATTTTTGCCGACCCACCTTATGATCTTTCTGATGAGGATTTTTCAAGAATTCCTGAACTTATCTTCAATAACAATATGCTGAATGAAAATGGGGTATTGATTTTAGAACATTCAAAACACACTGACCTCTCCCATTTGGAACACTTTACAAATCTACGAAGGTATGGTGGTAGCGTTTTTAGTTTTTTTGAACTAACAATCTAAAAAGGTCCACTTTGCAACCTAGACCGAACGTAGTCAAAGTGCACAAGGTTATTGCAGTCATCATTTTTCTTAATTAGTATTGAAAACCAGGGGTTCATTAAAAAAAGCAGGCCATAAGCCGGATTCTGTAAGGTCATAAAGACCCCCTTATCATTTATCTGGACCTTTGGTTGCCCAAAGGCTCTAACCGCCTACCCTTCAGCTCGAGCGTGCGACCCTCAATCACTGATTTACATGACGTTTCACCATATAGAGTTTACCTGATTTCACTACAGCATTACCTGTACATACTTTCTGTTGCACTTGTCCGTCCCCACCGATGGTGGGGAGACGGGTGTTACCCGCTATAATGCACTGTGGTGTCCGGACTTTCCTACCTGACGTTAACCGTCAGCTCGATAAGGTGGCCTGCTTGCGGCAAATTTACTTCAATTGTTGATAAAAAAGTGTTTAATCCTTCTTAAATAAACATAAGAATACACCGCTATTTTTATATTTGTAAAGAAGCCTTGGCATTACCAAAATGCCCCATAAATAAAACATAGTGGAGCCATTCATTGTATCAGCACGAAAGTATAGACCACAGACATTCAAGGATGTCGTTGGGCAACAGGCTATCACCAATACCCTACTCAATGCGATCGAAAATAACCATTTGGCACAGGCTTTACTTTTCTGTGGGCCTCGAGGGGTTGGTAAAACCACATGCGCCCGTATATTGGCCAAACAAATTAACCAAGATGGTACTGTACGTGAAGATGAGGATTTTGCATTCAATATTTTTGAATTGGATGCCGCCTCGAATAACTCGGTCGATGATATTAGGAATTTGATTGATCAAGTGCGAATTCCGCCCCAAGTAGGTAAGTACAAGGTTTATATCATTGATGAGGTACATATGCTATCGCAGTCGGCCTTTAATGCATTTTTAAAGACTTTGGAAGAACCTCCAAAACATGCTATTTTTATTTTGGCGACAACAGAAAAGCACAAAATAATTCCTACAATACTTTCTCGCTGTCAAATATTTGATTTTAAACGTATTACGGTAAAAGACGCCGCCGAATATTTAAAATATATTGCCGAGAGCCAAGGAATTGAAGCAGATGATGATGCCTTACATATCATTGCCCAAAAGGCAGATGGTGCGATGCGTGACGCGTTATCGATATTTGATAGGGTCGTAAGTTTCTCTGGTAAAAACCTAACTAGAAAAGCGGTTACGGAAAATCTTAACGTTCTTGATTACGATACCTATTTTTCGGCGACAGATCTTGTTTTAAAACATGACATTCCGGGATTGTTGTTACTTTTCAATAAAACACTGGCTCTAGGTTTTGATGGACATCATTTCATAAGTGGACTTGCATCACATTTCAGGGATTTAATGGTTTGCAAACATGAAGAAACGATTGCATTATTGGAAGTTGGGGAATCTGCAAAAAAGAATTACTTGGAGCAGTCCAAACAAACTTCAAATTCGTTCCTGTTACAAGCATTGAATATTGCCAATGAATGTGACTTAAAATACAAAACCAGCAAAAACCAAAGACTTTTGGTTGAACTTTCACTCATGAAATTGGCTTCCATTGATTTTAAGGCTGAAAAAAAAAACCTTGAATCTTTAGCATGGTCAAACAAAACCATTGAGTTCATTGCACCTGCCGCCTTTTACAAACAATCAACTCAGGTTTCACCAATCATACTTTCGAAAGAAGAGTCTGAAATAATTGACACTAATTCCGATCGTGTGACCCCATCACCTGGTCAAAAAGAAATAGCTCCACTCACTGAAGGAATTGATGATGGTGCAATGGTGCCTGAAATGGTAGATGCTGGACAAAATGAGGTTGAAGAGATTGTAATTACAAAACCAATCAGCATTAAGCCGGCCGTAAAGAGGGTTTCTGGCTTATCTATATCGAGCTTAAAAGCAAAGAAACAACATCAAATCAATAAAATCGAGGTTATTATTGATGAAAGCATGTTGCCTAATGAAGCTTTCACTGAGAAGGATATGCAAAAACATTGGGGCGATTTTGTAAAAAAAATCGATGAGAGTGGAAGAAAACTACTAGCTTCTAGCTTGGGTACAGATGTTCCTAAATTAACTAATGAGACTACGATTTGGATAGAACTTCCCAATCATACCATGAAGAAAGAAGTGGAACGGGAACAGTACGATCTTATTCAACATCTGCAAACCAAGCTCAACAACCATTTCATAACCTTAAAAATATCGGTGAATGAGGAAGTAGCAAAAAAGTTCGCTTTTACTCCTGAAGAAAAATATCAAAAACTTAGGGAGAAAAACCCTGCCATTGATGTTCTCAGAAAGACATTCGACTTAGATCTTTGATTTACTCTTAAATCTAATTCTTAGCGCCAACACAAACATTACAATTGCGGTAATCAACAGTCCACAAGCCTCTCTAGCCTCTTCGATATTCTTTATATCCCCTTTACCAATTGTGAACCCTTCAAACTTTTCCGGCATTAAATAGAAGAATCCGATTATTCCCAATACACAGGCAATTGCGGGAATAATAAAAGGCACTTTGTTGAATACATATCCCAAGGTTACCAAGGTTGCCACCAGATAAATAACAATCCAAAGAAAAGCATCTGGATCATTATATTGAAGCCCCGCTGTGATTAAAAACAAAATTGCAAAAATGCCGCCGAAAAATTTAAAAGCCTTGTCCATATAACAAATTTATGAATTCAATTTTGAATAGATTCCGATTCATGGTATTTTTGATTTCAAATTAAAAGAGATGCTTGGCCTTAAATTACCAACAGACCCTAGATGGGTCAATATTGTTGAAATGAATATTGATGAAATTCTTACTGACCATGCTTATTGCGAGCAGAAAGCGGCAAGCACGGCAATCTCATTGATTATTTCATTTCCTGAATACACAGAACTTACCCAAGAGATGATTGCCCTTTCCCGAGAGGAAATGGGGCATTTTAAAATGGTGCATGATCGTATAATCGCCAGAGGACAAACTTTGGGTCGAGATAGAAAAGATGATTATGTGGTCGCATTGATGAAATTCTTTCCCAAAGGAGGAAGCCGTACCAATCAATTGGTGCATCGTCTTTTATATGCAGCCTTAATTGAAGCCCGAAGTTGTGAACGTTTCCGGTTATTATCAGAACAATTAAAGGATAAGGAATTGGCTGAATTTTATCATAAATTAATGGTAAGTGAGGCTGGGCATTATACGATGTTCTTGAAATTTGCTCGCGAATATGGTAATTTGGAAGAGGTAAACCAAAAGTGGAAAAGTCTCTTGGAATATGAGGCAGGGATTATACGAAATCTAGGCACTGAAGGAAGAATACATGGTTAGAACGTTCACCTAAAACCTTATTTTTTTTGATTACTAGTATGATAAAGCGTCTTGATGATTCCATCAGAAAGACCAATTTTAGGTACATGTATTTTTTTGGCACCACTCCATTTGGCAGCCATTAAGAATATACGCGTTGCCGGAATTATAACATCGGCCCTATCGGTGTTAAGACCCAATTCTGATATTCTATCTTCATAACTCAGACTATTCAAGAAATTAAACTGTGCGTTCAACCATATAAACGAAAGAGGCTGACCTTCTTTTCTACCCGACATTTTATGTAATTTATTAATATTACCCCCAGAGCCGATTATTGAAATTTTATGTAAATGCACTGTATTTTGCCTAATCCAATCCTCCAAATTTTTCCAAGTAGATTCGTCTACCATATCATTCAGCAATCGAACAGTACCTATTTTAATTGATTTCGATGTCTTGATTTCACCTTTGCTAAAGAGGGTAAACTCTGTACTTCCTCCTCCCACATCAATATAAAGGTAGGATTGATCTTTCTTTATTAACTTTTTTAAATCCGTGGATGCGATTATCTCAGCTTCTCTTTTCCCATCTATCAATTCAATTTTTATCCCTGCCTCACTATTGATCTTTTCAATAACCTCCATTCCATTTTTGGCTTCACGCATGGCCGAGGTTGCACAAGCCATGTAATTTTCTACTCGATTAACATCCATTAGGAACTGAAAGGCCTTCATCGACTTTGTGATGCGTATAGCATTTTCTTCTGATATTTCCCCTATCGTGAACGAATCTTCCCCCAAACGAACCGGAACCCGTACTAACTCACTTTTCGTAAATAAGGTCTTTTTTCCTTTTTCTTCAATTACATTTTGAATTAGGAGCCTAATAGCGTTTGACCCTATATCTATTGCTGCAAATTTTCGAATTTTCAATTTTTGAAGTTTTAAGATTTTAACTTATTAGCGTAATAATCGTACATAGCAAATTGCGAACGCACTTTTGGCTTGTTGTTTTTTCTATAGGCGTTATCCTGTTTATCCGAAAATACACGGGCCTTGACATTATCGTTCCAGGATATTTCGAAAGTATCAATCAATTCCTGTTTAATGTCGTCATCATAAACCGGGCAACCTACCTCTACCCTATTATCCAAATTCCGTGTCATCCAATCAGCTGAGGATATATAGACCTTTGGATTACCTTCATTATTGAAAATAAAGACCCTAGGATGCTCTAAAAATTTATCAACCACACTGATTGCCTCTATATTTTCACTCATTCCCTTAACTCCGGGTATAAGACAACATACACCCCTTATAATCAATTGTATTTTCACCCCTGAATTGCTGGCCTCATATAATTTATCAATCATTTTATACGAGGTAAAACTGTTCATCTTTATTTTAATGCACGCCTCTTTCCCTGTAATAGCGTTTTCTATCTCTTTGTCAATTTGTTCTATGAAAAAACTTCTGGTATAGTGCGGGGATACCACCAAATGCTTGTATTTATTTATTTTATAAGTAGTGATAAAAAAATCAAATACTTTATTGATTTCTTTTAATATAGGTTCGTGCGCAGTAAATAATGTATAATCGGTATAAATACGTGCTGTAGACTCATTAAAATTACCTGTGCTAATAAATCCATAACGCTTTATCTTATTCCCTTCTTCACGTTCGACTACACATATTTTACTATGTACTTTCAAACCTGGTACACCAAAAATCAGTTTTACTCCTTCAGCTTGGAGCTTTTCGGCATACCCAATATTAGCTTGTTCATCAAAACGGGCCCTTAACTCGATCTGCATGGTGACCTGCTTTCCATTTTTAACGGCATTGATTAAGGAAGCCGCTACTTGCGAGTTATTCGCAAGACGGTATACCGTAATTTTTATACTTCTGACCTTTGGATCTAAAGCGGCCTCCTTTAAAAATTTTATTACATAGGAAAATGTTTGATAGGGTGTGTATTGCAAGTAGTCTTTTTCAGCAATCTTTTCGAACAAACTCCCTTCCAAAGTTAGACCCTTAACTGGAAGTGGTGTAATCTTATCATACATTAAATCTTGTCGACCCAAGCTTGGAAATCCCATATAATCCCGTCGGTTGTGATACCGCCCTCCAGGAATGACACTATCGGTATCTTCAATATTCATTTTGTCCTTTAGAAATTGTAGGGTGTCTTTTTCTATATCCTCATCATAAACGAATCGAACGGGGTCACTAATTTTTCTTCCTTCTACACTAGATGATATTTTTTCGATAAAACTCTTACTTAAGTCATTATCAATATCCAACTCCGCATCACGGGTTATTTTTATCATATGGGCCGTAATTGACTCATAGGAGAACATATTGAAAATACTTCGCAATGAATACCGAATTAAATCATCAAGAATGATAATATAATTCTTATCACCTATTTTTGGAAGAACCACAAAACGGTCAATACCTTTAGGAATTTCTATAAGCGCATACCTCTTATTCTTCTTTTTAATGTCCTCATCATCAATAAGTACCATTCTCACTGCCAAATATGCAGCAGTATCTTTTAATAATGGGAATTCGGCCAAGTCGTTCAAAATTATGGTCATCAATATTGGACTTATATTTTGAATGAAATAATTCTTGATAAATTCTTCATGCTCGCCTCCAATTTGGGTTTCATCAATTACGAATATATTCTGAGACTCCAGCTCTTTTTTGATATTGGTTAATATCTCGAGGCTTTTGGCCTGCTGTATAATCACAATTCTCGTGATTTCTTCCAATAGGTCTTTTGCAGTTTCCCCTCCCAAAGCACTTTTTCCTTTTTTTCCGGCATCAACAATTCGCTTTATTGTTGCATAGCGTACCTTGAAAAATTCATCGAGGTTATTAGAGAAAATCCCCAAAAATCGAAGACGTTCTATAAGTGGTACATTTTTGTCTGCACTTTCCTGTAGGACCCGCTCATTGAAACTAAGCCAACTTATCTCTCGATTTATATATTGATTTTTGGCTTTAATCATTATTTTAAATGTTTTGGGAATATGGTATAGTTCGTGGCCCCTTTTTCAATTGAACTCCAGTTATTTGTGTCAAAAGTCAAATGCACCAATCCACTGGTAGGTACATTCTCTATGTAGATGCTTCCCAAAGCGTTTGCTAGATGTGTAAAGGCATGATTATGACCGAAGATCATTACAGTTTCAAATGAATTATCCAAATTTTTCACAAACTGTAGTATATAATCCCCCGAAAAATCATAAAGTTCATTGGTAATCTCAAATTGGCTAAATGGAAAATGAAGTTGGCGTAAAAAAATCATGCACGTATGCAAGGCCCGATTTGCTGGACTAGCAAATATCGCATCAATAGCTACGTCTTTTTGCTTGAAAGCATTTGCCACCAGATGACCATCATTGATTCCTCTTTCCTTTAAAGGCCTATCCTTATCATTTACCGAATATTCCCATGAGGATTTACCGTGCCTAACCAAAATCAACTTTTTCATAAGATCCTATATTTTAAGGAGCTAGTCGCTCTATTTTCCAACTAAAATCATCTTGCAAGGAATAGCGGATCCTATCGTGTAATCGATTGGGTCTTCCTTGCCAAAATTCAATGGACACTGGTCTTACCAAATATCCTCCCCAATAATCAGGACGTGGTATTTCCTTGCCTTCATATTTCGCTTCCAAGTCTTTTAACTTTTCTTCCAGAACAGCTCTTGAAGCAATAACCTTGCTCTGGTCAGATACAATTGCACCTAACTTGCTACCTTCGGGTCGGGATTCAAAATAACCATCTGATAAATTTTCCGCAATCTTTTCTGCAGTTCCTTTAATAATGACCTGTCGCTCCATGGAATGCCAAAAGAAAGAAAGGCAAACATTCGGGTTTACTTCAATGGCGTTCCCTTTTTCACTTTCATAATTTGTATAGAAAATAAAACCCTCATAGGTATATTTCTTCAAAAGGACTACCCGATTCTTGGGATACCCATCCAAACCAATGGTTGAAATACACATTGTATTGGTCTCGTCAACCGTATTTGAAGCCTCAACTTCGTAAAACCACTTTTGAAACAACTCCATGGGGTTGTCTGAAATAGTATCCTCATTCAAGGCACTCTTTCCGTAAGATTTTCTATAATTTCCTAAGTCGTTCTCCATGGTATAACAATCTTAAAACAAGATAGACAAAGTTCAACAAAAGATGGGAAAAAGGGAAGATTTATGGTGTTTTTATTGAGGTCTAAAATGCGATGGAATAAACCCTAGAGCCAAATATGATGCCTATATATCAATTTGCATTCCATCATCGGCCAAAACAACCTTCTGGAATATTTCCTGAGCTTCTTCTTTAAAGAGTGCAATCGATTTATAGCGTGTGGAGTAATGACCCAGGATTAATATGCCGACCTCAGCTTTTTTGGCAATAGTTGCGGCCTCTTTGGCGGTTGCATGTTTGGTTTTGGCAGATAGGTGAGCCTCAGTTTCCAAAAATGTGGATTCATGGTATAACGCATCAATCATTTTTATTTGACCTATAATTTCCGGATAGTATCCTGTATCACTGCAATAGGCATAACACTTGGCCTTGGGAGGATCAAATGTGAGTTTGATATTGGGAACAATCGTGCCATTATCCAAAGTAATGTCCTTACCATTTTTGATATTCTGAAAATAACATTTGTCTATCTTATATTTTGCCACGGCCTCAATATTCAATTTACGTTCTCCCAATTTCTCGCTGAAAAGAAAACCATTCGTATATATACGGTGATCTAAAGGAATAGTTTCTACGGTCACTTTTTCATCCTCATAAATGATTTCAGGTTCTTTAGCGGTGAGCTCATGAAACCTTATTGGATAATTGGTCCATGAGTCTCCCAATTTTAATAGTAAGGTAATAGCTTCTTTAATGCCCTTTGGTCCGTAAATATGCATCTCCTTGTCCCTTCCCAAAAGACGAAAGGTTGATAATAATCCGGGTAATCCAAAAAAATGATCGCCATGAAGATGGGAAATAAAAATATGGTTGATTCTGGAAAATTTTATTTTGTATTTGCGAAGTTGTACTTGGGTGCCCTCTCCACAATCTATTAAAAACAAATGGTTTTTAATCTCCAGTACTTGGGAGGTAGGGTTGGTAAGTGTGCGCGGGGTTGCTGCATAACAGCCTAATATGTTTAACTTCATAAATCCAAAATTGTGAATTCAGAATGCTGAATTTTTATATATCCAAATCCCTTTCTATTTCTTCCATCTCGATGATGTCCTTGGCTTCTTGAATTGTAGGTACAACACAAATTTCTTCTGGCACTTCTTCAAAAGACACCTTATCGGTCACCAGAACGAATGACTTTTTCAGACCTCTATGCGCATTGGAAATTTGAAGAAATTCCAAAATATCTCCAGCCGTAAGATCTGAGAAGGAGAAAAGATTTACGATGATATTGTCATTCTTCACATTTGGATAGCCTTTGCTCAGGTTCTTCAAAAACTCCTGAAGCGCAATATTTTCCTGGAAAATTATGGTAGTGGTACCATCCTTATCAAAAATCATAAAGTCCTATTTTATTTTTGAGGCCAATAGATATATAGCCGCCATACGAATGGCGACCCCATTTTCTACCTGATCCAAAATAATGGATTGTTTTGAATCTGCAACATCACTTGTTATCTCCACGCCCCTATTAATTGGTCCTGGGTGCATTATCACTATTTCCTTGTCCAAAGAATCCAATAGTGCCTTGTTAACCCCAAATTGTTGGGTGTATTCCCTAGTGGTTGGGAAATAACTAATATCCAACCGTTCATTCTGAATACGTAACATATTTGCAACATCACACCAATTCAGGGCTTCCCGCAAATTAGTTTCAACCTCAACCCCTAAAGATTCAATGTGCTTGGGCATTAAGGTCTTTGGGCCACAAACTTTAACTTGTGCACCCTGAAGTTTTAAAGCGAAAATATTTGACAAGGCCACTCTTGAATGTAAAATATCCCCAACAATAACGACTTTCTTGCCCGTTACATCACCTAGTTTTTCACGAATGGAGAAAGAATCCAATAAGGCTTGTGT
>JAAETN010000476.1 GCA_024228355.1 Maribacter sp.
CGAGATTTTACACAGTCCTTTGGATACCATTGAAACCTGTGGTGGGGGTAGTGCGCGATGTATGATGGCTGAGGTGTTTTTGCCTAAAGCCTAATCCAGGAACCGTGAATAGTATGGTTATTCGCTATTTTATTTCCCAATTCTATCCTTGTATGAACCATTTTAGGGGAAAGTTAAGTATTTGATTATTAATAGTTTAAATGCAAATTTAGAATCAACAATATTTTTATTTAGACAAATCCCCCCATTATGGAAAGTTTCTGGTCAAAGCACAAAAAATGTGTAGTTTTGCAGCTTAAATTAACATCCCAATGAATATTCAAAAAGTCTTGGCAAATAAGGTAAAGGAAGCAATTTCTTCTATTTTTGAAGTGGATTTGCCTACTATTGAATTTCAACCCACGAGGAGAGATTTTGAAGGTGATATTACTGTTGTTGTTTTTCCTATGCTTCGTTTTGTAAAAGGGAATCCAGAGCATATAGGTAAGCAAGTTGGTGAATATTTACAGGAACATGTTGAAGAGGTGACAGGGTTTAATGTGGTAAAAGGTTTTTTGAATATTGTAGTCAGCGATTCCTATTATCTTGACTTTTTCAACGACATCAAAGACTCAACTAATTTTGGGTATGAAACAAATTTTGGGAATGATGCCATAATGGTTGAATATTCTTCTCCCAATACCAACAAACCGTTGCATTTGGGTCATATTCGAAATAATTTATTAGGGTATTCGGTAGCCGAAATACTTAAAGCTTCTGGAAGAAAAGTTTACAAAACCCAAATTATAAATGACAGGGGTATTCACATTTGCAAGAGCATGTTGGCTTGGCAAAGATTAGGTGAAGGCAAAACCCCTGAGAGTACCGGTTTAAAGGGTGACAAGCTTGTAGGTAATTATTATGTGGCTTTTGATAAGGCTTACAAGGCTGAAGTTGCAAAAATGATTTCTGAAGGAATTAAAAAGGAAATTGCCGAAAAAGAAGCACCTATTTTATTGGAAGCCCAGAAAATGTTACGGAAATGGGAGGCAGGAGATGAACAGGTAGTTGGGTTGTGGAGGAAAATGAACGGCTGGGTCTATAAAGGCTTTGAAGAAACCTATAAAAACCTAGGTGTTGATTTTGACCAACTCTATTTTGAAAGTGATACATATTTGCTAGGAAAGGACGTGGTTGCGGATGGTTTGGAAAAAGGGGTGTTCAACAAAAAGGAAGACGGTAGTGTTTGGATTGATTTAACCGAAGACGGACTAGACGAGAAAATAGTCTTGCGTTCAGACGGAACGGCGGTTTACATGACCCAAGATATAGGTACGGCCATTCAAAGGGTAAAAGACTATCCTGATATTACGGGTATGGTTTATACCGTGGGAAACGAACAGGATTACCATTTTAAAGTGCTTTTTTTGATATTGAAGAAACTTGGCTTTTCATGGGCAGAAAGCTTACATCACTTGAGCTACGGCATGGTTGACCTACCAAGCGGAAAAATGAAAAGTCGTGAAGGTACCGTTGTGGATGCCGATGACCTCATAATAGATATGTCTAAAACTGCAGCTACGATTTCACAAGAGTTGGGTAAATTGGAGGATTACTCCCAGACCGATAAAGAAGAATTGTATAAGATGATTGGTTTAGGTGCCTTAAAGTACTTTATCTTAAAGGTTGATCCCAAGAAGCGTATATTGTTCAATCCTGAAGAATCTGTTGATTTTCAAGGGAATACGGGGCCATTTATTCAATATACCTATGCCAGAATTCAATCTATCTTACGAAAAGCTGAAGAGATCAATTGTGTCATGTCGATTGC
>JAAETN010000477.1 GCA_024228355.1 Maribacter sp.
GGGTGGTTTTCCTGGCATACCAAATGGACGGTTTCACCGTTGTCACATAAAGATTCAATAATAGAGCGTGTCCATAAATTACTTCCCGAACCTTCAAGCAGGTAGCCATGTAATATTGCAATCATAATATTATATTTAAAAAAGTAATTAGGTAAGATAACCCTATTAATTTCGTGCACGAAACATGCGCGAGCAGAAATATTGAAATGAAGAAGGCAATTCTATGTGTTCATATACCCATAATTTAATTTCCATTTAAAATATATTCAATAACAAGTTTTCATTCCCATCATTTCTTTATAGTCAGTTTCCCTTTCGCAAATAGTATCGTTTATTTGAAATTTCAAGAACTAGACTGGGGTTTTTCATGGTTTTCGTCTCCCAGCTTCTTTTTTAAGGTCTTTTTATGTGCTATTAAGTACTTTATGATGTCGCGCTGATGAAATTGTCTTGCGAAACTCAATGTGGTTTTGCCTTTGTAGGTCGCATTGAGATCAGCGCCCTTTTGTACGAGATATCGTAACATTTCCAGTTGCCCATATTTAGCCGCATACATCAAGGGTGTTTTATCCGCGCAAACGCCCTCGATATCGGCGCCGTTTTCAACAAAATAGCGTAAGGACTTCATCGATTTTAACTTGATGCTTATTGCCAAATAATTATATTTTTTGCTATCTGCTACTCCCAGACATTCATTGATGTGGTCTTCAGTAATTAAATGTTCCAGATTTTCAGTATGGCCATACTTTATGCTCCACACGATTTCATTCGTTAATTCCTGCCCATAGGATGAGATACCTATCAGTGAAATTAACGGTATCAAAATCAGTTGTCTTATACGTGAATTCATGATTGTAAACTAAGCACAACAATTGAGTAAAGCCAATTATTGCTTTATAACCCAAATATAGGGGATAATGAGCATTATTCCCATTACCCAATATATACACTTATGTTAATATTATTACTGTGGGGGTTCAGGTATACAACATTAGTCATCTAAAATGTGAACTAACCCAAATACTACAAAAGATCACGATTAGGACACGCTTTTTTTGATAAAATGTTATTGTTGAAAAAATTGTTCCATAGAACCAACATTTAAATGAACTTGATCGAAAAATACGTGGACCACAAGTACCGCTTATCATATATTCTACTTGATTAAATCTTTGTCACCATTTATCCTAATGGGTAGAATATTGCAACCCAATTTACAAGACCCAATCTGCTTAGAAAGACAGGTATGAATTTATTGAGCGTATTGATTAACTTTATCAGATACCTCTAACAGGATGAAATTCAAAAATTTTGCAGCCATAACGCTTACCATAGGAATTCTATTAGGCCTACTGATCTATTGGAGAGAGGGAGAGGCTAGAGATCAGGTCAGCCTTTATCATGTACTGCTATGGCAAATTGGTATTTGGCTACCATGGATCATTGGCTTTAAGGTATTGGACAACATCATTAAAAGAAAGGATAAAGCTAGCTTTCCACTGATATTTGGCACTTGCCTCTTATTGGTGGGTTTGCATTTTGGATGGTTTTTTTTTCTAAGTTCAAATTTTAGCCCATATATAGGACAATATGGTTGCAGATTTGGAGTCTACCGCTATTTCTTTATTTTCTGGACACTAATAGATATTGCACTTGTCTGGTTTATCGTTGACAAGCTAAAGGGAGTTGAAAATGAAGAAATGCCCCCGCCTTTATTGTTTGAACTGACCCGTGGAGGCAACAAACACTTTTGTGAACCAGCACAAATTAAGCTATTGGCCGCTGAAAACTATTACACCAAGTTATACACTACTGAAGGCGTTTTTGTGATGCGAAAATCCTTAAAATCATTCCAAGATGCTCTCCCGCCAGATATGTTCAAAAAGATTCATAGATCTACCATCATTAATGTCAACTATGTTTCTGAGCTTGCAAGGGGCAAAGACAAGGGTCTTGAGGTAATTATGAAAGATGGAACCAGGCGAAAAGTCAGTAGAAATTATGTTAAGGAAATTAAGAATATTTTTAAAAATAGGACCTACTAAGTCCATTCACTATCAAAACCTTGCCCATTCACTGCAAAGGGGGTTTTTCGTTTCATTTATTCGCTAAATTTAGGAAATAACTAAGGGTACCTTGCCTATTGCCCAGTGTTTGTTCATCAATCTGTTTAAATCACAATTCAAAAAACACACATATGCCATCTTATACCTTAACCATCAATAATGAGAAGAAGGTCATCTCAGCGAACCCCGACACCCCTCTGCTATGGGTATTAAGGGACATCCTGGATTTGACAGGCACCAAATTTAGCTGTGGAATAGGATCATGTGGTGCTTGCACGGTACACTATAAAGGTAACCCGGTCAGGTCTTGCACTTTGACCGTAGCCACTGCCTTGGAAGGAAACATTACCACTATTGAAGGCTTATCGGCGGATGGAACTCAACCGATTCAGCAGGCTTGGAAAGATTTGGATGTTTCACAATGCGGTTACTGTCAGTCCGGACAAATTATGGCCGCTACGGCATTACTTTCCAAAAATCCAAAGCCTACTGAAAACGATATAAACACTGCCATGGCTGGTATTATCTGTCGTTGCGGAACGTATACACGAATACGAAAGGCTATACAACTGGCTGCAAGTAAATCAGAAGAATAATGCGCCTACTAATGTTACTTTTAATGGTTATACCCATACTCAGATCCAATGGTCAGGAGTTGCGATTTGCCCATCTTGATTTGGGTGATGATCCTCAAGGGTCGAGAGGTGTTTCTATTGCCGACCTTGATGGTAATGGATTGCTCGATATTGTTGTGGCCAACCAGGTTGACAGTACGCAACTTGCGGGGAATGCCATTTATTTTAATCATGGCAATGGATTCCGGAAACAGCCTATCTCGAATAATATCCTGAACGCATGGAGCGAGTCGGTACATACCGTGGATGTCGACAATGACCGTGATTTGGACCTCTTTTTTACTACCCAGTTTGGAGTACCGAACCTATTGTATTTAAACGATGGTTCTGGAAGATTTTCACTAGGGAACGTTGGGGATTTGACATCAAATAAAACCAATTCCCCTGGCGCCTGTTGGTGCGATTTTGATAAGGATGGCGATTTGGACGTTTTTGTTGTCAACAGGGACGGTGAAGAGGATAATCTCTATATAAATAATGGCCTGGGATTGTTCTCTCGAGCGGTTAAAGGTCCATGGATAGGAAATAAAGGAGATGGTAGGTCCTGTGCATGGGGCGATCTTAATGGAGATGGAAATCCTGATTTATACGTGGTTAATTTTGTGATAAAGGAAAATGGCAAAGTAAAGGGGAAACACAGAAACTACCTTTATCTGAATTCCACAGAGGGCAAATTTGAAGAACAGAAAACAGGTATTCATGTCGAAGAGCGGAATGCCTCTTATGGGGTCTCTTTTGTTGATTATGATTATGACAAAGACCTTGATATCTATGTCACCAATGTATCGGTCGCCGATGTTAATGCACTGTATGAAAATTCCGGATCGGGATTTTTCAAGAAATTGGAGGACATTGAAATCGTCTATGAAGTACATCGCCCCTCCAAAGGGCAGACCTGGGGTGACTTTAATAATGATGGCTGGTTGGATCTGTACGTCGCTAATGGTACCGAAGGGTACCCTGAGATTCAAAATTTTTTCTTCTTGGGAACACCAGATCATAGGTTCAAAAGGGTGTACAATACCCTCCCTGCAATTGATGGCCATATATCTGCGGGGAGTGCCTCTGGGGATTTTGACAACGATGGGGATCTAGATCTGTATGTATGCAATTGGGGTGGGGAAGCTGAGGCCAATGACTGCTACATCAACCAAAACCAAACCAACCATTGGATCAAGTTTCAATTGAAGGGGAAAGAATCCAACAGCTATGGCATAGGCAGTTGGATAACAATTACTCTTGATGACGGAACAGCACAGACGAGATATTTCACCAGGGAAACAGGCTACGGAAGTGAAAACTCCTTGGAAATTCACTTTGGCATTGCTGCTTCATCCAAAATTAATACGATTGAGGTGGATTGGCCTTCTGGAATTAAACAATTGGGAGCAGACTTAGAGGCAAACTTTACGTATGAGGTAATTGAAGGAAAAGAAATTAAACGAATTGGGATATGAAAAGTACATTGGATAGAAGAACCTTTATAAAACTTACCGCTTCAGCTAGCGGCGCCCTGGTTGCGGGAGTATGCTTTCAATCATGCACCACTGATAAATTGCCAGCAACGGTTTATGGATTCTCGCCACTAATAAAAATCGATACCGATGGTTGGACTACCCTTATTGCCAAAAACCCTGAGATAGGACAGGGTATCAAAACCGCTCTCCCTATAATCTTAGCCGAAGAGCTCGGTGCCGACTGGGAAAAAACAAAGGTGGTACAAGGTGATTATGATGAAATCTATGAAGAACAGTGGGCGGGGGGCAGTTATGCCATCATCCTGAACTGGGATTTGATGAGGACAGCTGGGGCCAAGGTAAGGCAAGTGCTCATTGAAGCAGCAGCAAAGAAGATGAATCATCCTGCTAACGAGCTCTCCACTAGAAACAGTAGAGTGATCCATATAAAATCAGGCGATTCCCTTCCCTTTGAGGAACTGATAACTGAAGCTTCGAAAATACCCTTACCTGAAACCGTTGAATTCAAGCCGATTGATTCTTTTGAAATCGTGGGTAAAAATATTCCCCAAGTTGATTTGGATCAAGACGTGAGGGGGACAACCAAATATAGCATTGATGTGAAGCTGCCGGAAATGGTCTATGCAACCGTCTTAAAAAACCCGGTATTTGATGGCGGTGTAAGCAGTTGGGATGATAGCATAACGAGAACGGTAGATGGTGTCTTGGATATCTTTGAGCTTGACAATAAAGCGTATGGCGGAAGACTCATCGGGCCAAATAGCCCTAACTTTGTGAACGGGATTGCAGTTATTGCCAATTCTACCTGGGCCGCATTTAAAGGAGCAGAGAAACTGAATGTTGTTTGGGATAATGCGGGTTCAAGAATGGAAAGCACTGAGGGGATATTCGAGCGTTTTCATTCCCAATTGACAAGCACTTCGATAGAAAGAAAAGATGGAAATGTAGTTACGGCAAAAAGAAAAGCAGCATCGATATTTGAAGCCGTTTATGAACTTCCTTTTCTGGCACACCTAACCATGGAGCCCATGAACTGTACCGTCGATTTTAGAGCTGATCTTTGCGAGGTTTGGGCTCCGACACAAAACCCTAAAGCACTTCAAGAGGGATTGATTAAATTATTCGGATTAAAACCCGAACAAATTAAAATACACCTACCAAGAATAGGAGGCGCATTTGGGAGAAGGTATTACGTGGATTATGCTATGGATGCTGCCGTATTATCCAAGAAAATGGGTAAACCTGTCAAGCTAACATGGACCAGGGAAGAAGATATTAAACACGATTGGTATAGACCCGCGAGCGTTCATAAAATGACAGCCTCGCTTAATGCTGCCGGTATGGTAACGGGTTGGCAACACATTTTGGCCAACGCCTCCCGTAAAACATCACTTGGAAGGGAAGGAAATCCGGCAGGAACAGAAATCGACAGCTACGAATTCCCTGGGGGGTTCGTCCCTAACCTGCAATTTGAATACGGGCACGTTTTGAGCGATGTCCCTTTAGGTCAATGGCGGGCAGTTGGGCATTCTGCTACTGCATTTGCCGTACATAGTTTTTTGGATGAATTGGCCATTTTGAACAATACCGATCCCATAGACTATTTTCTGAAATTCCTAGGTCCTGCAAGAATGGTTCCCGTGGTTGACGATTATGAATTTGACTTAAAGCGATTGATTACCGTTATTGAGAAAGTGAGACAGATTAGCAATTGGGAAACACGCTTACATGAGGGACAGGGAAGGGGTTTTGCGGCCAGTAAACATTCTGGGTCCTACATTGCTGAGGTTGTTACCGTACACATGGATAAAAATGATAAAGTAAGGATTTTAAGAGTGGACGCTGTGGTCGATTGTGGTATTGTCATCAATCGTTCCGGTGCTGAGGCACAAGTCGTAGGAGGTATCCTTGAAGGGCTCTGTGCGGCACTTTATGGTGAAATCACCATTGCGGACGGAGCCACGGTACAATCGAATTTTCACGACTATAGATGGATGCAATTGGATGAAGTGCCTGATATACATATCGAATTCGTTAAAAATGACTTACCCCCTAGAGGCCTTGGAGAACCCCCATTACCGCCCGCAGCCCCGGCATTGGCCAATGCCATATTCGCAGCCACTGGGCAACGGATAAGGAAGTTGCCAATAATCAAACAGTTATGAGCTTTTGATTCTTTGAAAAATGGTTAGGCCCCAATAATATTGAAACCAACTTTCAGTCATACTTTCATGAAAAGGGAGAATTTGAATTCAGACAAAGGCCATTTTATGGGACTTTTAAAAAGTAAAGATTTAACGGTTTGAATGAATACTTGTTTTAATACTATTTATTCGTTGTTATCACCTTTTTCTAACTGTGATTTCCAAATTGAATATTCTTTTTCCAAATCATTCAATATCATTGATTCTTTTTTAATCAAATTTGTATTTTCACCAATATCATTATTTAAGTTATGAAGAAACTCCCCCAGTTCTAATTCCACCATTTCATATTTGGCTTCTTCATCAGTAAATGACTTGCGCAATTTCCAATGTCCCTTTCTTACGGCAAGCTCATGTCCTGTGTCCCAAAAAAGAATATCATGTTGTATGCTGTCATTTTTACCTTGTAATAGAGGTGTTAGATCTATTCCATCAATATATTCAGGTATTTCGATATTTGCCTCCTTACAGATCGATGGTAAGATATCCATTGCGCTCACCATATTTTGATAGACTTTCCCCTTCTCATATTTTTCTGGATAAGACACTAACATTTGCACTCTGATTCCTCCTTCGTATAGAAGATATTTTGATCCTCGAAGGGGAGTGTTGTTGGCGTAGATTGGAGTAGACCCTCCATTATCGCTAATAAAAAAAATAAGGGTGTTTTCTCTTAAGTTTTGCTCTTCAAGTAGATCAAGTAGCATTCCGATTTCTTTGTCCATATAGTGCACCTGTCCCAAATAATGTGCTCTTCCCTCTTCATTGTTAGGATATCTTCCTTTAGCGTACCAATCATAATATTCTTCTGCTGCAGGATTCCAGTCATGATAGCCTTTAAGATTGTATTTATCCAAATATTCTTGCGGTAGTTGGTGTGTAAAATTGTGGGCTGCATTAAAAGCTATTTGTAAAAAAAACTTTTTATTCTTATTTTTTTGAATGAATTGTCTTGATTTTTCGCCAACCAATTCTGTGAAGTAAGCAATTGTATCCACACGTTCTTTGTTTTCCCATAAAGACCCCTGTCTAAGGGTCTGCCCTTTTCTATTATTTTCCTTTTTAACTTTGAGAAAAGCATCTTCTATTTCTTTTTTATGGTTCATATAATGCTTACGAGCAGATGTATGTCCGAAAAAATAGTCAAAACCATGATTGAGTGGAAAACTTCGATGTGTTGCATCGCCATCATGGTCACCATAGTGTGTTTTACCTACATATCCAGATTGGTATTCCTTTTGTTTTAATAATTCTGGAATTGTCTTAAATCTAGGATTGTGAAGTCCCTCGGCACTATACCAATATGATCCCAATCTCTGTGGATAAGAGCCAGTGATAATTCCTATTCTGGATTGATTGCAGATAGGAGAATTGTCATATGCCTGGGGAAAGCGAATTCCACTTTCAACAAGTCGATCTATGTTAGGAGTTAGAATGTCATTCGCCAGCTTTACTGCGCCTATATCAGCATATCCCAAATCGTCCGCAACAATCAATATAATATTTGGGGTATTACTATTATCGGGCTCTTTGTTTTTATCCTGATTATCTGAGCAAGATAAAATCATTAACGACATTGTCATTAATGCCATTGAGCACTTATTGTGAATTTTCATAGTCCAATTTTAAGATTGGTATTGTTTATTATACGCATAACACCAATTTAGCATTTTTTGGTTGATATTCATTATCCCTTAAAATAGCCGATTAGAGTAACGGGTGCAGAAAATTGAAGAAGTTCCGAAAAACGTTCTTTTTACGGGACTTTCAAGATTTTAAGAGAAATCCTTTCCCCTTTTTCTTACGACCCCATTACTTTGAATTAATAGTTTATAGATTCTCCTTTACGAAGGATAGTGCATTTAATCCCTAGTTTTTCAACTTCTTTCTTAAACTCATGGTCGTTAGCCGGATTGTACTTCTTACTAAAGAATGCCGGGCAGTTATAATGACATGGTATTACAAGATTTGGCTTCATTATCTGTACCGCTTGCAAGGCTTCTTTTTCATCCATAGTGTTGTGAACATCCTTTCCTCCAATCGGAATCATTAATACATCCGGACTCCTAATGGATTTCCATTCATCAGCGTGAAGAAGTGTGTCTCCAAGATTGACAATGGTTTTTCCATCAAATTGAATCTGGAATCCAATGGCGCCCCAGCCAATTCTTTCTTCAGGACCTGGGGTCATAGTCTTAGAGATAGGTCCGAGTCGAAAAGTAAGGGATCCGTGGGTAGCCTTTAAACCAGTGATTGACATTCCATCAACCTCAATTGTTTCGTCAACAGAAAGTGTATGGGTTTTTATTACCTCTGTTGTGAATGCAAGTCCTTTATGCCTAGGGCCGAGCATCAAGTTTTTCCCATCTACATTTTTGATCATTGTTTTATTGCAAATTATCGGAGCATTGGAAGCCTCTGCCAGTCTATCCATATGCCAATAATGATCCGGGTCTCCATGCGTAACAAAAATATGAGTAATAGCTTTCCATTCGGGTTTTGGGATCAACGTGGTAAACCTGAAAAAATAAAACATCAGCCCTCCCGGATCTATTGCTATCTTCTTATCACTAGCTTGAATGATAAAGGCATTGTATAAGTAGTGTGTGATTTTCATATTATTAACAATATTATCACGTTTTATGCAAAGTTGTTTTTATATTCAATTTTACAGGTCTATCAATGGTTCCGATAATTCCACCTGTTCTTTTAATGTTTTGATCAAACATGCGATCAACCAAGCTTTGAGCAGTTTTTTTTGATCCGATTCTTTGTCTTTATATAATGATTTGAACAGATTATTTAAAGTAAGAAGTTCTTTTTCAACAAACCTTTGGATAGTATTGTCAAAAGAACCGCATCCTTCAAAGTTTTCCATAGGTCTCATTTCTCCAATTCCTTGTAATAGCCTGTCAAGGTTTGCAGGGAAAGCATAATGGCAGATGTCCATCCTGCAAATCTGGGATTCAAGGTCCCCATATTTGTCCCCATGCAGTAATTCCTCGTACGGTTTCCAGTCCCAAGTCAATCTTGACAGTAATAACTGGACCAATCTTATTTTATCCGTATTTTTATCACCCAGCCACTGTTCAATTTTTTGACCAAGTCTTTCATCATATTTACCGGGGATTTCTTTTTGTGGAACACCATTCAGCCATTCTCTTATTGCCCAAATATATTGTTGACCAAGCAGGCTTTTCCCCGAAGTATCTTTTTTCCATGCGTTTTCTCCATGTCGGATGTGGTTTATACCAATTTTATCGGAATTTAAACCCGGTACAAGATTTAAAATCGAATCCTTGATTTTTTTGATATGCTGTTGGTATTTGAAATGACAGACCTCTTGTCCTGTAATAAGTCCCCGTATTTTGTAAACATTATCGGGCAGTTTTCCAAGAGTTGCCTCTAGGTTGTTTATCTTGATCAATTCAGGGTCTTGTGGGGGAATCGATATGTTAGACCAAGCATTCATTGTCTCAAAGTGCTAAAACTTTTATAGAGCTATTTTCTTTCATTCAATTTTGAATAACGGTATTGTTATGTCACATTTTGATGTGCTAATGTAACTTTATCAATAAGATTTATCTATGACATTGATCAGTCCTATAAAACGGCCGTTTTATCAAACAAGTTTGGAAAATGAGTAGAGTCCTATAAATTGTTGGTTTTACGGGACTCGCGTTTATTTGAATTGGAAACGACCTGCCACATCAGAGTGATGCCGAATCTGAAAAAGGAATGTTTGTTTCGACTTCTTCAATTTTATCCTAAGTTACCGCCAAAGGCTAGTATGATCAGCATAGCCTACTAATAAGTGGTTATGATATTGTTTACATTGTTGTGCTGTGTTTAACTCACAATACAAGTTTAATCATTTTGTTGTCTTCTATACCAATCGAGAGCTTTAGCCCTACTACCACAAACTTCCATACTGCACCATTTCCGTTTACCATTTTTAGAAACATCATAGAAAAGCCAACCACACTTTGGGCATTCCTTAATTCTATCCAATCTACCTTCAGTAATTAACAAATAAGAATCTTTTACAATCGGAGCAATGATTTGGTTTGGGTGATCAATGGGTAAATTCCATCCTTCTTCAAAGGTGCGACCGCATAAATTTAATTGTAGTTTTGAAAAATAAATACCCAAAATGCCATTAAATTTATCCAAATCCTGCTTGGATATTTTTTCATCATTTATAATTGAAATGAAAATACGATGAAGTAATTCTCTCAATTGAATAGCCTTACGTAAAAACCCTTTTCCGTTAATGTTTTTTGAATTCAAGACTTCCTGTAGTTCCTTTTTCACATCAAGGTTAATACTCCCAGCTTTGAATGCCCATTGAATCAAATAATCTAGGCTAGAAAGATAGTCTTGTTTTGGCTCTTCGATCCGGTCATGAAGGGTATTGATAAAGTTCAAACAAAGCCTGACTCCATCTAGTCTGATTTTATTAATGTCAAATTCTTTTGCCATCTAATTGGATTTAGACAGTAAAAAACATATCTTTACTATCTAATTAGGTTTAATTGGTAAAGTCAAGCAACTGAATTGCCTCATTACCAAAATTAGTTATATAAAAAATGGATTTACAAATTTGGCTACTTTTTTTAATCACTGAATTTCTATTAGTAATCACTCCTGGTCCAGCAATTCTACTTATCTCATCCCAAGGGTTAAAGTATGGAGGGAAAGCCAGTTGCTTTGGATCTTTGGGAATAACAAGTGGTAATGCAATATACTTCACATTATCGGCATTTGGACTCGGAACCTTAATCATGACAGCGGGAAATCTATTCGAGGTTATAAAGATTATAGGGGCTGTCTATTTAATTATTTCAGGTATAATGATGATTTACAAGACTTTCAATAAAAATAATGGCCTACCAGTACCTCAAAATTCTGGTCAAAATAATTTCAAATCCTTTTTACATGGATTTATAACACAAGCAGCAAATCCAAAGGCAATTATTTTCTTTGTTGCGCTCTTGCCCCAATTTATTGATACTTCCGAAAATGTTTTCTTGCAATTTTTAGTATTAGGTCTTACATCGGTAGTTATGGAGTTTTTTATTTTGGTTTTCTATGGCTGGATTGCAGGAAGGGGCAGAAACCTTGCGGAAAAGAATCGAACTTTCGCCAAATGGCAAGGTAGAATATCAGGGACAGTATTAATGGGAATAGGCGTTAATTTATTCCTCATTAAGCGTAAATTATCTTAAAAAAAGTGAGCGCACAACACGGCATGAAAAGGTAAGTGAACCCATTCGGCAGACCTACTTTTAAGCTAAACCGTTGCTGAAGTTCATAAATAGGATGCATTTGGGATAGATTTCGTGAATTTATTAATTATGTCCGTATATATATATTACATATAAGAGCAGCAATGTACTATATACATACATTGTAACTAAGCTGAGAAAATGAAAAGCAATAAAATTAACATATTTGAATTTCCTTCAAATTTAGGTCTCAAAAAGACAAAGTTTGAAATTGAACCAGGGGTAAAATTTCTGCCTGCCTGGCTTAAAAAGAATGAATTTCATGATCGGATTAAGCCTGAACTTACTTTCACCTTACAGCCACCGGTTTATTCAATGGATTTGGATAAAGAAACAGGTGTAAGAAACACTGAAAAAATAATAGGATATGCGATTCGACAAGCAGAGTTTTTAGCTGATTACTTAAAACAAGATAGTTTTCAAATTATTATAGGTGGGGATTGCAGCATTTTAATTGGAAATGCACTTGCTATGAAACAAAAGGGAGAATATGGTCTATTTTTCCTTGATGGTCATACAGATTACATTTTACCTGAACTTTCTGAATCCAAGCAAGCTGCGGCTATGGAATTGGGTATTGTAACGGGATATGGCCACGAGCGATTGACAAATATCCTAAGTTTAAAACCTTATTTCAAGGAATCCAATGTTTGGTGTGTTGGAAATAGAGAATATGATCCCGATGGTGTAAAACCAATTATGGATTCTGATATAAATTATTTTGATTTAGATACACTTAGAAAAATAGGGATTGAGAATTGCACTTTTCAATTTTTAAAAATGATTGAGGAAAATGAGCTGGATGGTTTTTTTATCCATTTAGATGTTGACGTTTTAAACGATGATATTATGCCGGCGGTTGATAGTCGGCAAAATGATGGTTTGAATTATCCTGAATTCATTACTTTGCTCGGCATGCTGCTTTCGAGCCCCATAGCCATTGGAATAGAAATAACAATACTTGATCCGAATTTAGATAAAGAGGGAAAATATACTAAAGAGTTTGTTTCAAATTTTGTCAAAGTAGTTGAAATTGGCAAAAAATCTGTGCAATAAAAAACAAATACCGTTCCGACCCGAACGACCAAAGTATTCATCCCAGCGAGGAAAATAAAAGTATGTTCAACCCTCAGATCAAAGTTCAAAAAAAGGATTCTTTTTCTTATAGAAAAATGCCCAATAAAACCTTCGTTTTTTGGGACTAACATTAGGTAGAGATAAACAACCGTTTTATTAGACTTTCTTATTGAGAATTGAAGAGTTCAGTAAAAGGTGAGGTTAATTATACCATATTATTTGCGTGATTATGGTTTGAAGTAAAATTGTAGGCAATACCGCCAATAGAATCAAAAAATCTGCACTGATTTTGGTAACTTTGCAAAAATTGTCAATTGACAATAAGCCGCTTCAATTCATTTTCATGCAAACCCTGAAACCCAATACACAAATTCAACAAGAACTCGTAAACAGTATCATACATGGCTTTGGAATTATTTTTGGCATTGTGAGTATTCCTATTCTAATAGCCTTTGCCATAAAAAGTGATAATACACCGGGCGTTATCGGCGCAGCTATATATGGTTTTTGTTTTTTACAGCTTTTTACTTTTTCTACGCTCTACCACGGATTTCAACATGCTCAGGCAAAGCGCATATTTCAAATCCTTGACCACATCAGTATTTATTTCCTAATATCCGGCACCTATACTCCATTTTTATTAATTTATATGAATAATGCTTTTGGCATTACTTTGCTAACAGTACTGTGGGGCCTGACTGCGTTGGGAATTGTTTTTAAGATTTTTTTTACTGGCAAATGGAATATTATTTCGACGCTTGTTTATATAGCAATGGGATGCATTATGATAGTGGGCGGACGGACTTTCTTTGAAAGTATTCCCAATGCGATATTGACTATGATCCTTATTGGAGGGGTACTTTACATTTTGGGTGTTGTCTTTTACCTGTGGAAAAAATACCCTTACAACCATGCTGTTTGGCATTTTTTTGTTCTGGCAGCCGCTGTTTGTCATTACGTAGCCATTTTATTGGCAGTATAGCAGGTAGAAATTTAATGCTTAGCCATCCTCTTATTAGAAAGGAAATGGAACAGGCAATAAAAATTCTTGAATAGAAATTTGAAGACCGATGATGATAATATTGTCCTTCACTAAAGAATCCTTCAGATAATAGTTCTAATTGTGATTCAGCTTTTGATAAATTAGTTTCAAATTCCTCTTTGTTGTGTACAAATAGTGTCTTGGGTGAATTCACCAAGCTCCAGTAATGTTTAATACCATTTCGTAATTGATGATAAAATAGAGTGGGATTATACTCATAATATCGGGCCTGAAGTTGAGTGGAATGGGATTATTTTTCAGAATACCACTGACCCAAAAAAGATTCGTTTTGTGAAACTGGGAAAGAACATTGAATAATATCGTATTAAAGAACTTTGACTGTTTGTCAGACCTCCTAAAAAACCACTCATTATTTCGTTAATTTCTCAGCTAGTAAAATAGCATTATACGCATTAATTATTCCTCCACTTTTGGATAAACTACTGAACACTACATCTTTGTCCTGTTCACCGGGTTGATTAACCATATGAGATTTTATCACGACCGATTTCATCAGAATATTTTTTATTTGTCTTGCATCCAACTCGGGATAAAAAGACCAAACCAAAGCAGCAACACCAGCCACGACAGGTGCGGACATGCTCGTCCCACTATCATTCTGATAATTTTGGTTATCACTAGTGGAGTATATATCGACCCCAGGAGCGAATAAATCAACACTTTTTGACCCGTAATTCGTAAATTCGGCAGCTAAATTTTTTTCATTTTTCCATGAAGATGAGGCAACTTCAATCCAGCTTTTACATTTTCTTCCGGATTCCAGGTATTTGTTTGTTGGGTATGTTTCTATTTTATCAATGTTTTCAGAATCATTGCCTGCAGCATGGACAATTAAAACACCTTGTTTTTCAGCATAATTAACAGCCTTGTCCACAAACTTTTTATCAGGTGAATAGTGTTTTTGAAAAGACATGTTAATTATTTGGGCTCCATTGTCTACCGCATAGTAAATTGAACTGGCTATATCCTTATCCCTTTCATCACCGGCACAACTCATTCTCAAAACCATTAGCTGAACATTACTAGCCACACCTTTTACCCCTAAATTGTTATTTCTATCGGCTGCGATAATGCCTGCTACATGTGTTCCATGTGAGGCATCTGGCCCTACGACTTTATTGTTTCCATAATTTTTCTCTGATTTATTTACGTAATCATCACCCACTATACTTCGCGGATCATACTCGGAATTGTAATAGTAATCCACATATAAAGAAGCAATCTCTAATTTGGCCTCAAGAACCTCCTTTGTCAAATTCTTTTTTTTACACAACAAGACAATATCCCTTGCACGTCGTATACTATCATTAACTGTGTTTAGATTTTCTATCTGAACATCTGTATATTCATCTGTATTAAAAAAGACAGATAATATTTTTTCGGATCTGATTAAATCATTAATGAATTCTTTTACTCTTATTTGGGCAGCCTTATAATATTCTAATTCTTCTTCGAATTCCTTTTCGATTTTTTTAAATTCCTTTCTTTCTTTGACAGTTAAAGGACCATCACCTTGCCCCATTACTTTGCTTTTATATTGGACGTACATTCTTGTTATCTCAGCATTATCATAGACTACGGGTGTTCCATCTTTCCCGCCAATAAAATTCCAACCATGAATGTCATCAATATAACCGTTGTTGTCATCATCTATCCCATTTCCATCAATTTCGTCTTGGTTTGTCCAGATTTTATTCTTTAAATCTTCGTGTTCTATGTCAATTCCATCGTCTAAAACTGCCACAACGACGTTCTTTGACATTTTGTTTTTCAAAAGTTCATTATATGCTCTTTCAACACTCACTCCAGGGACTTGATCCTTTTCTTCATCCAAATTGAACCAATTACCTGGAGGTATTAGAACTGTATCCCTTGTTTTTAGGAAATATGTATTGGAGTAATCAGCATTACTCCCATATAGACTAATCGTAGAAAAAAGTAAAAGAAATGATACTTGTGTTTTCATTATTAAATGTTTTAAAATGATTTCCATTTATAGTGGATTATTTGAAATTTGAAGAAACGGATTAGGGATTTTCATGGGATTCATTGTCACCTGCTGGTAATTTGAAACATATTTAAACCAAGAATAATTAATTATTAATATTTGTCCTATTACCTCTTTGGGAATACTTCATAATAAGATAGAAGTATAATAAAGATGAAAATGTTCCAAATATAATAGTTGCAATAACATCTCGATAATCAAACCTCGAAGCAAGATTTAAGAACTCATAACATATTAGTCCTAATATTAGTATTACAATAATCTTCCAATCATTCTTTGACCCTTTCCCAGAAAGAGTTAATACCATGAATATTGCAGTAATAGTTCCAAAAGAATTTCCAATTGTATCAGAAAAATAGTAGTCAAAAACATCATTCTTTTGTACATACGGTCTATAAAAACTTCGTACCATCTCAGTAATGAAAAAGGCGGTAAGTCCAATATAAAGTGTCACTTTTTTTAATGGCGTATAATTACTATTTTTCTTTAAAAACCTCGTGACACCCCAACCAATAAAGGGAATCAGAACGAAAGGGATATAATTTGATAACATATTGAGCCTATTGGATTTTGTCTATTAATTCTGCAGATACCACATAAATAATCTGATTTCGATAAATAATACTATATATGCTAAAAACCTGATAAGATATATTTCCATAGAGCCTTCATTCTTGGATTTTCAGAATTTTCATAAAGCGGTCCATAAAAAACAAAATAAAAAGGCAGAGAAAATACAGCTATTTTTAGAAATTCATTTAACATTTTATCTTTCATTATCTCTATTCTTTAACTGTTTGACTAAAAACAAAATATTCAGCAACGCAATAATTAGAAAAGCATATCCTAGATAATTTTTCCAAGAACCAACGTCTTCCGGTTTTAACAAAAGCGTGTTCATTGTGCCAATAATAATTGTTGAAACAAATATTAAAATAGTCGAATATATTTTATTCATATTTTATCCTTTTTGATATTAAAATAAACATAAACGAAAAATACTAATGCATAAATTGCGCTTAGACTTCCGTAAAGTAAATTACTGTCAAGAAATTGATAGATCCCAATAGCAATTGATATTATTCCGAAAAGGGTAAACAAAATTGATTTTTCCATTTTATACCTCCTTTAATTATATAGTTGATATGTAAGAAAGATTAACAAGAATAAACCAACAAGTAATACTATACTTATTAAAAAAATATTTCTATTTCTTTTGATTCTGTAGGTTTCAATTCTATGTTCCGTAATTGTGCTTTCTTCAATTTCATTTAAGCATTTTTCCAGCTGGTTAACGTGAAATTTATTTTGCTTTATTTGAACTAATACGCCTATTCCGTAACTCAAAACAAGTCCAATTCCCATGACAATAATATCATCGATGTCAAAGTATGGAATTTGCTGATATTTAAAGAATAAATAATAGAATGAGCCAATTAGAAAAAATATAGCATTTGATAATGCCGCAACAAATATTGAGGTGATATAGTATTTATAATAAAAACCAATGTAACTACGAAGTATGTCCAAAAAATTTTTATCGGCTTGATTCTTATTCGGTATTTTATTTAAAATTGTTATTTGCCAAACAATTCCTGTAATAGTTAATGCTATTATAAACAAGTTTACATAAAGTGAAGAAGTTTGATCTACGGTTAAAAAAACCAATATTACTAGTGCAATAAGCAAAGTAAGTTTATATACTATATCGAAAACCATTCCCTTTTTATAGAGTGTTACAATATTTTTAGATACAGATGTCGTAAACTCGTAAATTTGTGTTTGAGAAAGTTTTTTCTCATCGAAACTTCGTTCGTTTTTCCAAACAGCCTTATACTTTTCTAAATCAATATTTGCCATTTTATTGAAGTTTCTCGATTAGTTCAGCAAGTTTTTTCTTCGTTCTCACCAATTTAACACTTACGTTCTTTACCGTTATACCAATTGTTTCTGCAATTTCATCATAAGACTTTTCTTCAAGCCACATCAATATAATTGCCTTCTCAACCTTATTTAATTTTGATATTGCCTTGTATAAGATTTTAATATCTTCTGAAAGCTCCATTGTTTTCTCAAACTCATACGTATTAGGAATGTTCTCAATATTCCAATTGGTATATGAAAACTTTTTGGTTAAGGTAATAGCAGTATTCAATGCCACTCTATACATCCAAGTAGAAAATTCGGATCTACCTTTAAAGGAAGAATAGGATTTCCATAGTTGTAAAATTATTTCTTGATACAAGTCTTCTTTGTCAGCGTCATTTTTAGCATACACAAAGCATATCTTATGCGAAATCCCTTGATGTTTCTGAATTTTGGCAATAAACTCCTTTTCTATTTCATTTTGTTTGTTCACGCAAGTAAACTGTACTTAATTATATGTTACGAAAAAGTAAAATGCAACAAATATTAGAATACCCAATGATAGTAATCCAACCATTCTTTTTGTTTTTTGGGGATTAACGGGTTCAGTTTTTTGTTGAAATTTTTGTTCAAGGCCCATGCCCATTGCAACCCCAATAGGAATAGCCCCAGAAATTGCTGCTGCAAAATTATTGGATAATGTAAATACAACAATTGCTCCTACGATGGCTAATGCAAAGGCGAATAGCCATCCGGCTCCTTTAAAGATTTTTAAATCTTTATTTAGTGAATTCTTCATCAGAGATTACTTTTTAATTAAACCGTTTTATTAGTTAGTATGTCTAATCTGAAATTAACTACAAACAAGGTTGTTTTTTTAATGACTGACCTCCTCCCATATTATTTACCGCCTGATAGGGGGAGGTCAATGTTTGAATTAACGGTGCACAACTATAATAAAATTTCTGAAAGACCATAGTTCCGAGTAGATATAGTTAAGAATCGTCATATGAGATTGATTTATTTTGCCCTAATTTTGTTACTCAGCTTAAATCAATATTTAATGGACGAAAGAATTGCAAGAACAATTGAACATATTAAAATAAATCTAGACAAAAAAATTACACTTAAATACTTGTCAGAAATAGCTTGCATGTCACCGAATTATTTTCATAGGTATTTCAAAAAATCTACTGGTTTGACGCCCTTTCAGTTTGTGGAACTTCACAAGTCAAAAGAAGCCTATAAATTACTTACCGAAAGCAAAATATCAGTTCAGGATATAGCAATCTTGCTTGGTTATAATAACTATGAAACGTTTTCAAGATTTTTCAAGAAATATAATAAAATTGCCCCTGATGATCTAAGGTCAGTTATTCTAAATGTCACCGGTGATTTGAATCTGGAAGATGCAGTGATCATCCCTATTATTTCAAACCAAGCGGATGAGAATGAGTTAATTAGTAAATTAAGGGATGCGCTATCCTCGGAAGAATTAATACCTGTCGACCATTGTGATTTGAAGGCGTCTGTTGCTTTATGTAATAAAAGTAATGACAATAAACATTTAGGGAATGGTATACGGAAATATATTATTTCCTATGATGACACGTTATCAAAAAGATTACAAAAGCGGGTGAACACACTAATATAGTTTTCATTGCAATAATTTTAAAATACTTAATGCTATGAATACAAATGCACAAGATTTAAGTACTAAAAACCAACTCGAAGAATTCTTAAAAAATCAGGGATACAGCAAAGTTTCCTTACAAAAAGAAAAAACCGGCCATTTGATCTTAAAGTTAAAATTGAATGGAGTGCAGGGTTCATTTATTTTGGATACCGGGGCAGGAGCGACCATTGTTGAAGAAAAACGAACTGATAAATTCAAATTAAGCTTAACCGAAACAGATCGGAAGGCAGCAGGTGCGGGTGGAGCTAACCTTAGTCTGAAGGAGTCGGATGATAATGAATTGGTCATTGATAGTTACAGACGGGATAATTTTACTTTAATGCTAATGAATCTTGATCATGTCAATGGTAGGTTAAAGGAACTTAATATCCCAGAAATAGACGGTGTCCTAGGTGCCGATATATTAACGCCTGGAAGAGGGATAATTGCCTATTCCAATCTAGCGCTCTATTTAGTCACTGAACATTGAATGTTGACCTCCTCCCCATATTAAGTACCGGTCTATTGTAGTAAGGTCATACTTTAATTTGTAATTAAATGCTTTGCTTCTGAGATGACTCTAGGAAATTCTAAATCAATACGAACCAATAATCTATATTTAATTATAATCAACAAATTAATAACTTCATTAAGTTCGTTAATGTCATCGGTCATTAAATATAATGTTTCACTTTTGGCTTGGTTATATGAAGGAGCATCGCTCGACTATTAAATAACAAAATGATTATCTAGGAATAAAACCAATTTTATTATTAGCATAATCAAATACTATTATTTGTGATTGAATTGCTTTTCCGCCAAGAAATCCATCAGTAAATAAATCAACTTCACCATCATCTCCTTGTAAAAAAATTGAAGTGATTTTATTGGTTCTATGACCACCTACTTGAATCCAATCAAGTGTTCCAATTTCAACGTTTGCTTCCCCTCCAGCTCCTATCACTTTACCACTTTCAGTTTTACGATTACTGAGTAAGTCTAATCGTTCTACAGCCTTAGAATGGAAAATGGGTCCTTTATTGCCGGCACCACTATCAATAAGAAAATAACCTTTTTTATTCCCTTCAAAAGTAGCCTGTACATAAGGGACATTCCAATGTAGAAACAATTTCTCGACATACTTCTTGTCCAGTTCATAATTGGCGGGATTATTAATAGTTATTGTACCATTGTGCATATCCATTTCCAAAATGGAACGGAGTAAAATATCCCAGCCAAGAACACCCATTACAGGTTCTCCTAAAATTCTGCTTGCCTTGCTATTACGTATTTCATCCAATGTTTTTTCGGATTTAATAAAATTTAGTTTATCAATTGTAAGTGGACCTAAACTTATATTCACCCCTGCAATTATCTCTTCTTCCATTGACTGCCCTCCTATACCTCCAATAATTTGCTTACCAACTACCGCGAAATTAAAATCATTAATTGCTTCTGATTCTATTATTGAAATTCCAGCACCACTATCGAATAAAAACCATCCAACCTCCTTGCTTTGTATGGTTGGTTTAATGAACAGGTTGCCTGACGCTGTTTTCCTAACTTCAATCTTGGACTGTATATCGGGATTATAGGAAACACCTACCGCCTGATAATTCGGTTTTTTATACCAATCACTTGATTTCTGTACTTTTTCAAAAGATGTGAAAGAATAAGAACTCAATGGGAATCCTATATCTAATTTTATTTCTTGAGGGATTTTAAATGAATTTTTCTCCAATAAACCAATAAAGCTAATAGATTCTTGATAATATGAATTAACTGCTGTTAACTCTTTTAACATTCCCTCATGATAATTTGATACCATTTTCAATAAACCATCATCTAGTTGCAACGTGTCATTAGAACTGTTAACTCTTTTACTATATTTCAAATTATTAATTAAAGACCAATGGGCAAATAGCATAAATTCCCTTTCCGAAAAATCTATATCAAAAGGTCCCACACCATTATCAATTCGCCATATCCTTTCACCATCAAATCCAGTAATTTGATTGGCCCAGCCTCCTATTTTAGCTATAAACATACCCTTTTCATCAATAAACAACTCTAAGGGCAACTCTGCACCAGAGTATTTTGCGGTTCCTTTAATCAGCAGTACTTCTGATTCTTTGAGAGTAATTGATTTATTTTTGTTTTGTTCACACCCAAATAGTAATATCATGCATAAACAAGCAAAATAAAGTTTTTTCATAGTTAATATATTGTTCATAGTAAAATTGTCTACAACAATCGGATATAGTTATTGATGATATCCCACTTATGTAAACTAAGATAATGAATGAATTTGTAATAGTATTTAGTAAGGTAGTATTAAGATTTTTAAGACCACCTCATTATATACCATGACAGAAGTTGTTCTTTTAGGAGGTTAAATAGATAACGGTATAGTATAAAAATTGTGACAGGTTCGTCCGAAGGATGGGTTTGTCCACAATTATGTAATGCTTAGATTGATGACAAAATAAAACTTAGTAGTTACTGGCATGCTTATTTATGCATTGTTGTAAGGCATTTTTAATTATTCAATGTTCTACAAGAATCTTTCAATTCCCATTTTATTTCAGATATAATTAGTGTACCTAATTCCTTGTAGTGTTTCATCAAACAAACATATTACATTTATTAAAACTCCTGAATTTCTAATTAGACATGATAACTATTTCTTTCATTAAATTGATTTATCATGGCAGCAAGTTGAACTATCAAAATACTGCACCAATATTTAAAAACAAATAATAGTAAACTTGTTTATGCAAATTTTTGCGCATATTTTTGCACATATGAAAAGTACAAACTACAACTCGTATGAATCTATAAACGTGCTTGGCCTTTCGTTCTTGGGTTTACATCTTTATCAACTCTTTAGTCTTATCAACGATCAGGGAAATCAAATGATGGAAAGTGAAGAGCTCAACATTCCATCTCGAACAGCATCAACTTTAATGTTATTAAAAACAGAAGGAGCATTAAGTGTTACAGATTTGGCTGGTCTTTTAAATATGTCACATCAACTTATTGCACATCGAATTAAGCCGTTGAAAAAGAAAAAATATATTTATGAAATAAGCGATTCAGATGATGGCCGTAAGACACTTTTTAAGCTGACAGTAGAAGGAGAAAAAGCGGTAACTCGACTTGAGAAGGTAATGACTTTAGCAGAAATCGCCTATATAGATTTATTTGCTGAAATTAATACAGATCTTTTTGAATCTGTTAAAAAGGCAAAAATGGCACTAATAAGAAAGCCAATGATTTATCGTATTAATTAACCAATAAGAGTATGTTAAGAGTCAAAGTATTTTCTAAAACAAGCATATTGTTGGTTATTATGTCAGGTGCAATAATTAACTTTTTGGTCTATCGCTTTACACCTGATTATTCAGGTCCAATTACAGCTACTTGTTTGACTGCTATTTGTACATGGATACTGATCCATAATAAAATGAGATGGTCGGACCTTGGCCTAAGAAAAATGGACAAACCGATTAAATTAGTGTGGCAAGTACCAATAGCTTTTGTTTTAATGGTTTTAGTTGCTGCTGGTAGTAACGCTTTGATCTCAATGATTTTTGGCGAGACTGTCTTGAGCCAATCTCGGTTTGAAGGTATGGAGGGCAATTTGCCAATGTTTATTAAATGGGTGTTAATCAGTTGGGTTGTTGGAGCATTTATGGAAGAAATGATTTTCAGAGGATTTATTCTCAATATCATTGAAAAACTCATTCATAATACTAAATATGCAATTATCGTGGCCATCCTATTTCAAGGATTTTTATTTGGGTTAGTCCATTTTTATAATAGAGGAATCGTTGGAGCATTAGTTATCTTTAATTTGTCCATAGTACTTGGCATTCTCTATGTTAAATTCAATAGAAACCTTTGGCCGCTGATATTGGCACATGGTATAATGAACATGTTATCTTTTGTCGGAGAATATATTGAAGGTTGATTTTATAAATAATTGGAATGAAATTAAAGAAGAAATAACAAGCTAACCCTACTTGAAGCTAAATAACATAGAAAATTGAATTAATAAAAAAGCGAAAACACAACAATGGCCATAATTAATTGTTTGTTCCCACTTACTTTTGAAAACTGCGCACGAATTTCCAGTTCGGGGTGTACTTGCTAAGTTATGTGCTAACCCACGCAACTAATAATAGGTACTGTGATAAAAAACAAGTTATTTATACTATAAATTCTTAGTTACATATTTGCTCTAACTACATCAAAGGATAGTGCTGTAAAATGGCCGGTTACTCGAACGGGAAAAAGTAAAAGCCCCATGTCCCACAATAATTTCGTTTTTAAGGACTTTCCAAAACAATGACGTGATAATGTTTTTTTCACTAGTGTTTTTCCCGGTGAAATTGTCCGCACCATACGATGACCGATGTTGTTCTATTAGAAGGTTAAATAGAAAATGCTATCGATAAAATGAGTTTTAATGCATTAAATATATTCTTATGTTACGTCATTCTTTTGGCTTCTTCTGAACAGAGCGATGTACTTGCTTAATGAAATCATTCCCACTGTAATGGTTGTAATCCATTCTGACCTTTACCTGTGCAATAATATCATTTATGCTCATTTCCTCATTTGTTAATTCTTCCACTATTGTCAACAAGCCTGCTAAATGGTCTCTATATTCTTGAACTTCCTTTTTTGTGCTTAATGGACCATGGCCTGGAATAAACTTTGTTCCTTCATCTGAGTTCTGAAGCAAATAGTCAACAGCTTCTATTATTCCATAAATGTCTCCACCAGCAAGTTCATCAATATGCGGTAGTCCATACGTAATGAAAATATCCCCAGTGTGATAAATGTTGGCGTTTTTAAAATACACAATCAAATCACCATCCGTATGAGCATTTTTTAGATGAATTAATTCAATTGTCTCATCCTGCTCGTGAAGAATTAACTTTTCTAAGAAAGTCATTGAGGGTTGAGCGTTTTCTGGATATGCTTCTTGTACCACATTGAAGAAAGTTGGCATCACCTGTCTCTGAGACATTCTAACTAAGGCGTTTTCCTGAGATATGATCGAAATATTTTCCATGCCGAAAGCAAGATTTCCATTAGTGTGATCAAAATGATAGTGTGTATTTATTATAGCTTTGATCTCTTTATCAGTTATAGTCAATATCAATTCCTTAATTCGATCAGCAAGCATTGACCACTGATCATCAACTAGTATGACACCATCATTACTAATATATACACCAGTATTTCCTGCCATTCCATATGGCTGAATTATGTAAATATTCTCATTCACTTTTACTAACTCTTCTTTGATATTTCCGATGGAGATTGAAACAGTATCAATGAAAACAGTATTTTCAACGGTTTGAGAAAACGAAACGTTAGACAATAGAAATAATGTCAACAATACTATGAGAAGATTTTTCATGATTTTGTCTTTAATGTACAATAACGTCCTGTATAAACGGTCGTTTTAATGCCGTTTATACATTGTTACCAAAAGTTACTTTAATTCCTCTAATTTAGTTTTAGCATTCATATTATTAGAGTCTAAAGATAAAATTTTGTCATAGCATTTTCTTGCTTGTTCAATGTCCCCAAAAACCCTATATGATTGTGCCAAACCATCCCATGCATTTACTGATAGTGGATGATTAATGGTGTTGATTTCAAAAATTGAGATGGCTATATTGGGTAAGTTTCTACCATATAGGGCTGCATAACCTAAAGCGTTGACGTAATTTTCATCTGGAATGATTTCCATGCCCAGTTTCTTAGATACTTTTTCATAGTGCTTTGAGATAACCGAAGGGGTCTCGAATATTTCATTAAAATCAGATATTTCAAACCCTTCAAAAATATAACGAAGTCCATAATATGTACCTGGCAAAGGAACGGTTAGGTGCTTTTCATCTTCAAAATATCGGATTTTAGAGTATAAACTTGATGAAGTATTATTTTCTAATATTTTATTAAATTCTTGTCCCCATTTGTAATGCCTGTCATCTTCGGCAAAGTTGTTGGCCAAAGAGATATATACTCTTGCGTTCAAATCTGTTTTTCGTGGTAATACTTCCTTTGCCCTTTTTCCTATATAATTATGATCCCAAAACCATGACGGATCGATGAGAATATAGTAATCAAATAAGCTTGGTTTTTCTAATAGAGAATGTATCGCAAACAGCCCACCAAGTGAATGGCCAATTACCATATTTTTTGAGATGGTTCTATATGTTGTGTCTATTTTTGGCATTAGCTCCTGTTCAATAAAACTCATAAAATCATTGGCTTTGCCACTAGTCCCGAAACTTGCCACATCTTCTTGGTCTAAATAGTTTAAGGAATTAGTAGGTGTGAAATCCCGCACCCTATCCGTGTTTTCAACGGAAACCACAATTACCTCTGGAATTTGCATTTTTAAATTGGAAATAGAATTCATTGATTGCACTATCCCTGTCACTTCATGAAATTTGCTTTTGTTCCCGTCAAAGACATATATAACGATATATCTTTTTGTTTGTGAGGTATAGTAAGATGAGGGTAGGTAAACGTAATAACTGCGATCTTCTCCTAGAATGCTAGATTCAATGACATGCTTTTTGCCTATTGATATTGAATTTTCAATTGTTTGAGAAAACAGATTTGAACTATTCAGCAAAAAAAAGGTCGTAATTAAGATGTACTTCAATTTTTTTAATTTTTGGTAATGACCTGCTAAACGCAGTTCGATGATTTCTACGGAAATATAGTAAAATCGTTTAACTATGATAAGGGAATCTGACCTTGTCGGGTTGATTTTTCCCTTGTCATAGGTTTTCAAGAAGGCCGCGTAGCGGTCGTATCTTGTTGATTTTACGTTATTGGGAGTATAAATTA
>JAAETN010000478.1 GCA_024228355.1 Maribacter sp.
ATCGTCAACATTGATAATCAAAATTCCATTATAATGATGATGCCCACATAATCCAAGGTGTTGCAAGAAGGAAGATTACCGTATTCAAGACCGTAACGACAGCACCTTGATAATAGATATCTTTAGAGGGTAAAAAGCCACTCCCGACAAATAGAATATTTGAACTGGAAGCCTGGGGGGTGATTGCGGCAAATAAATTGGTGGCGAACGAGAGCATAAAAGCCATCAAGGCAGCGGGTACCTCGGCATTGACAGCCACCTGTAAAAAAACAGCATACAAAGCCAGCAAATGTGCAGTCTGACTCACGAACAGATAGTGTATCACAATATATAGTACTGTCAGCAGGATGTAAACAGTAACCCAATTATAGTCACTGATATAGGTCGATAACTGAGCGCCCAGGATCTTCATAAATCCCATATCATTCAATGCAGTACTCATCATGTATAAAATAGCGAACCAAATATAGGTTTCGAGCGCGTCTCCACCACCTTGTCGGATGTCTTCTATGGTGTATATATTAGCCAATATAAGGATCGATAACCCCAGAAAGGCAACAATAGCCAGATTGATATTTAATACCGGGGAAAAAGCCCAAAGGAGTATCATGCCAAGAAATGTACTACCCATGATCCATTCCTGCGTGCTCATAGGTCCCATTTCCTGCAATCCCTTCCTAGCCATTTCAGGTGCTTCAGGCGTGTATTTGATTTCGGGTGGAAAGAGTTTGTATAAAACGAAGGGAATAGCAATAAGCGCAATAATACAGGGAACCGAAGCCACGAAGACCCAATTACCAAAATTCATGTTTACGCCAAACTTAGCAGCAATCCCGACCCCTACGGGATTAGCGGCCATGCCGGTCAACCATAGCGCCGAACTTATCGTTTGACCGGCTATGTACGTCATCATCAGATAAGTTCCTGTTCGTTTTCTTCCTTCAGGTGTGGGTAGTGATCCGGTGTCCAGGGACAAAGCATGGGTAATGGGATACATTATTCCAGAGCGGGCCGTGTTGCTGGGGATAGAAGGTCCAATGATGGTATCTGTAATTACCAGGCAGTATCCAAGGTTTAATGTTGACTTCCCAAACCGTCGAATGAGCAGAAAAGCAATCCGCCTTCCCAATCCCGATTTAATAATTCCTTTCGCGACCAAAAAAGCAGCCAATATGAGCAGGATAAAACTTTCAGAAAAGCCTGAAAATGCTTTTTCGGGTGGAAGGACCCGCAGCAGGACAACGGCTACCAAGGCAATAACAGATGCCGTAAAAATAGAAAGGGCTTCAAGTAAAACGCCTATGATGGCTGTAATAAAAATGGCAAATAAATGCCAAGCATCCGGAGTAATATCCCAGGGAATAGGAAGATACCAGATCAGTATACCAAATGCCAGGGTGATAATTCTTTTTATCCAAAGTAATTTCTGGTAGTTATTTGATCGTTCTTCCACTTCAGTTGAGCTTATTTGGTTTGACTAAATTCCAGTTTTTAATTAACTGGCTTATTATTTCATTCTAACTTTTCCGTCACAGCTCATGTCCTTTTTTGGAGGTTTTCTTTATGATCTACAACGACCTGCTAAACTCGACATCTGCAAAAGCAGTGTGCGAGTTGGTTCGCCGGCGTGATTTCTATGGAAATATAGCAAAATCCGTTAACTATCGTTTAAAAAGCTGACGTCAAGATCTGTATTTTTTTTAAATTGATAGTTGTCAAGCAGGCGGCGTTAACGGTCGTATCTTGTAGATATTGCGGTTTTGGGATTATAAACACGGAGCCTCCCGAGCGAAGCGAACACATGAATGCCTTCAAAAACAATAAAATCGAAATGAATAAATTGTTTTTAGGTTTTGTTGTACACTAGCTTTTTGATAGTTGATAACTTCGTGATGCGCAATTTTTTGAATCAATTCCAAGCCATCTTCTTTCCAACTAAATCTCTTTCACCATATGTGTGAATACAGGAGATAACTTTAAAAAGTTAGGCCAGGAGGAAAATATTTCCATGCCATATTTTTTATAGCAGTTAATTGCTTTTTCATTCTTGCTTGAAACATCTAATGACAAAGTATTAGATCCTTTTTTATGAGCTATTCCCTCACTGTGCTTAATCAACCTCTGTCCAAGCCCTTTTCTACGCATTTGACTGCTTATGGCGATGGCTTGAAGATAATAATCATCATTTCTTTGGGGTCCAAGAAAACGAGAAAGTATTCTTCCAATAACTGAGAATATCAAGATTCTTAGTTTGGCTCCTTTAGGGAATTGAAAAAGAATATTTCTATTGAATCCTTCTTTTTCAGCATACGTATAACCAGAAACCATTCCAACAATTTGGCTATTATATTCAATCATTGTTACATTCTCATATGAATATTCATTGTTTGGCTTAAGATAAGCATCTGCTAATATTTCAAATGTTTTTATTCCGAGCATAGATCTAAAAAATCCTTCAGAAGCTTCATTGAAAAATTTGGCAAATTGTAGGCCTTCTTCTCTATCCGGACTAGCCTTTCTCAGTTTGATGGTATCGCCTTGAATATTACGTCTGGATTTTTCTGGATCTTCCAACATTAATTTCGTTATTTCTTTTAACTAGAACAGCATCTTGATGCTCATAACCGCCGTGAAAATACATTTACGTTTAAGCTTGTGTACAAGGGTTAGTAATAGAATAGTAGCAGAGTTAAATATACTAACCTTTCATTCCATCTTTTAGGCTTTAAATGTTAAACTTCCTTTGGAGTTACCACTAAAAACTGCTATTATATTTATACAATGTTCTATGCTTTTTGTTTCAATTTAATTTCTTTGTCAGAAATCCATGGTACAATGGGATATCCAAATTTACGTATATCAACACCTAATTCTTCAGGTGACGGACCAACAAACTCTGTTTTCCTACCATATAATTTGAATGTGTTGTCTGCGCAAATTTCGGCATAGGCCCAAATGGGATCTTTGTAAGGTACCGTGTATTTTATCCAAGGATGGGTTGCATCTACTTTTTCGTCATAGCGTATATGCTTAAAATCGCCTCCTAACCACTGATAAGACATGCTGTTTATTTGGATGTAGTGAATGCCATTAATAATATTATAGTAGTCCTGATGGTGGTGTCCTGAAAAAACGAATTGAACTTTTTGAAAACCTGCATTTCTGTTTGCATTCTCCAACATTAACCTACTTTCAGTACCATTGTAAATACCTCCTAAATCATTATCTAAACCTTGGTGACAAAAAACAATAGTTGGTAAATCAGTTTCTGTTAAATCTTTTTCCAACCATTTCAACTGCTCTTTACCAATAAATCTGGCATATCCCGATGGACGATCGGGAGAAGTATCTTTATCATTTCCATCTAGTACCACAAAATGATAGTCATTGCAATCAAAAGAATATGTTTTGCCAATTGCATTCCAATATTCCACAACTTGATCGCGAGTAAAACCACCATCCATATCATGATTTCCTATCACATGATATTTTTTTCCTGGATAACTATTCCAAATATCCATAAAACCTTGATTATAATCATATGGGCGACAAAAATCACCTAGTTGAATAATAAAATCAAGATCTTTCTTCTTCGCCTCATCAATGAATGCTTTGAGTCGTTGATCCCCATCGTGCATGATATCTTTATGTATATCAGCACAAATACCAAATCTCATTAGTTTTTTTCCGTTCTTTTCCTTTTTACCCTTAATCTTAGCACTCAAATTGAGGGGGAGCATAAAAGATGCACCACTAATTGTAAGTATCTTGATAAAATCCCTCCTGTTTTTCATATACTATTTGTTTTAATTTATTAATGAACGATATATAACAATAATAACTCCAGCCACAAAAATCGTCGTGAATATTAGCTTATTATGCTTTGCTAACCAATTTGGTAGGAAAATGTCAAAATTGTCCTTTTCCGAATTTGAGTATTTTCTAGCCATCAAAGTTAGAGGGCAAAACATTTTGAAGATTAGCAGGGTAAACCCTTCACCTATCACCAAAGCAATAGCTATCCAAGTGTAGATAGTCACATCATTTGCAATCCCGGAGTAGAGCACATAAAAAATTATCGTAACGAAAAATACCCAAATGATTGTATGAATCAACTTTATTGTTAAAAGCTTTTCCTCTGGTTTCATGGCTGCTTTAAAAGATATGGTGTACAAGGTCTCGGCTGTGATTTCGTTTCACGCCATCTGCGTTAGTAGTGGGCGAGTAGGTGTACAGGCAATGCGGTCGCCTATTACCAAGCCATTGCTTAAAGTTAAGGATTAAAGACCTGCAAAGCCAAAGGCGTGGTTAGAAAATCTGACGCAACCCACCAGCCCGACATGTCGGACCGATGGATTAGAGGTATTGTTGTACCCAGTACTTTCTTGGTATTAGTTTTTTGAGAAACACGGAACAACGTGTTCCGTAAAATAAGGTTCTTGATTAACCCAAAACATATAGCTAACTCTTAAAAAATCCTTTGCAAATCCATGAAGCAATGGGACAATGTTTTTGATTGAACTGTCAATATTGCTGCCCCCTGCGTTTCCAGTTTCACCAATATAGTTACCATCTTGTATTGCTATTCCAATAGGTACAGTATAATGACCTTCGTGCATTAATGTTAAGGCATGGTTTAATTGTCCTGTTCTTTTTACCATCAAATCAGGTCCTCCTAGTCCTACACCAATTTCTTCGCCATATTTGTAAATGCTTTTAAGATAACCTTTGTCTTCCCAAGGCAACCATTCCCCTGGCATGAAATTGGCATAAATCATTGTGGTAGAAGTTGGAAAAGCTTTTTTTAATGCCAGCATATTTGCTTTTAATCCACTAACATAATTTTGCTCCGAAAAACTGAAATCAATTTTTTCATTTACTTCAATAGCCGTTTCCTGCAGATTGATTCCCTCAATTTTCCCGTCGTATTCCTCTCCCAAAACTTGTAGAAATAATGCAAAACGTTCTCTTACTTTTTCGTTCCATCTTTTCGCAACCCAGCCTGCTGGTTCTCCATTTTCATTGTACTGAAGTATGGCGCCCCCATCATATTCATTTGTTAGCAGATAGTCTGGTACAGCGTTGTTATTCGGATAAAACGTTGCGTCTTGTATTTGTACAAATAATTTTTTGCCATGCTTTTTTAGGTAGTCATAATCTTCTTTTAATATCGAAAAATCATATTGACCTTTTTGAGGTTCAAAATTTTTCCAGGTGTACATAATCTGAGCACCCTTGAACATAGGGTGCTTGAGCAATGGATGGTCTACAATTTCGTGTCTTTCTCTGGCAAAATAAACATAATGTTGAATGTTGTCCTCACGTATTGGGCAGTTTGCATTTAAATATTTTTTGTAAGCGTTCTTATACTTTTCTCCGATTTTTCCTGAACCTTGTCCGAAACAAATTTGATGGGTCATAAAAATAAGTGCTGCTAGCACTATAGAAGTTGTTAATTTGGCCGCCATTTTTAATTATGTTTAAAATTTCCTGTATCGGACACATTTTCTTCTGGAGTGGAAGTGCGTAGCACTTAGCAACAAAAGTCAGCTTCAGCTGAATGTACCCCAACGTTTCGGCCCTGCCTACCGGTTTACCTGCCTTTGGCATGGCAAGCAGGTATGATCCCTGTCTGCCGAAGGCCGACGTTTCAATGGACTTTAGGTATTGTTAGCCTTTTGTTTTATAAATTAGACTAAAATCATTCAATTTTTTTAGCCTCTTTATTGCCATTTTGGTGCAAGGTTAAACTCAAAACTTTATCATTTTCATTTTTGTTAAATGTAATTTGTGCATTAACAATTTTGCTGTAAAATCGATTTTGAGATGATGCAAATACTTCACTTTTAGATTGTCCTGTAGGATGAATAAACAGACGATTACCTTCCTTTAATATGGTTATTATAAAGTTTGGCGATAATTGATACTTTCCAACATACTGTTGTAATTGTTCTTCTGGAACCATTACCTTAGAAACTAAACCATCGGTATTAATACCAACGCGTTTTAGTGCATCAATAGCATTAGTGTTATTACCATTAAGTTCTAAAGATTTCTTATAGTTTTTAATAGATTTAAGGGTGTCTCCACTAGCCAATAGCGCTTCACCAAAACTATCGTAAACATTAGATGATAACGGATTGTAATCAACATTAAACTTAAAAATACCTAAAGCCTTTTCAAAATCCTTATCGCCTAAATAGTAGTATCCTAATCTATTAATTGCGCTTTCATCTACTTCGAATTTATCTTGTTCCGAGTCCAATAAGGCACGAATTTTTTTCATAGTAGCTGTTACATCATTGGACATCAGCATGTGGCCCATTTTATTGGAAATAGGAATTCTTGGTAAAGTGAACGGTTTTCCTTCTAAAATATCATCCAAAGCATTCCTAATTGCCGAATTATTGAAGGCATCACCATGATTGGTAAGTATTATATAACCACTATTGTAATATAGATTTCGTTTTAAAAAAGTCCTATATCCTGAAAGTCCACCTGAATGTTGTACTATTTTATGACCATCTTTTTCAGAAACACCCCAGCCATAACCGTAATTAGTTGATTCTCCATTATTAAGGGTTGCTGGTGTGAATGCTTCTTCTAAAGTAGATTTAGGAATTAACTTTTCAGAATACAATGCCTGGTCCCAAAGATGTAAATCTTCAAGTGTGGAAAACATACCTCCAGCTCCAGTGGTAAAAATTTCATAATCATCTAATTCTCCTATTTGGTTATACCCAATTGCTCTGTTTTCAATGTTTGGAGCAGATTCATCATATACCAAAGTGTTTTTCATCCCTAATGGCATAAAAATATTGTTTTCCATAAATTTATGAAAAGGCACGCCCGAAGCTTTTTCGACAATAAGGGATAATAGCACATAACCTCCATTACTATAACTAAACTTATCACCAGGTTGAAAATCTAATTGACTTTGTTTTACAAGTACTTTTTTAACATCTCTATTAGTAAGCCCTTTCTTATAAATACCTAATCTATAATGATCTGCTATTCCCGAAGTATGTGTCATCAGGTGTTTGATGGCAACAGTATCCGCATAACCGGGAAACTCAGGAAAATATCGGGACAATTTATCATTGTAAGAGAGCTTCTTTTGCTCCTTTAATATCATGATCGCCATCGCTGTAAACTGTTTTGATACTGAAGCCAAATAAAAGACAGAAGCTTTATTTAGTTTTCGATTATTGCTCTTATCTGCATAACCGAAGGCGTTTTTATAAATTGGTTTACTCGCTTGGCTTACCAATATGACACCATTGAACATTCCGTTTTCAAAACTATACTGCATTAGTTTGTCAATTTTTGCAGCTTTTGTATTGGTGTCAACTATGGCGCTAGATTGTGATAACAAAGAACTCGTTACCCAAAATAGCATCATAAAAGTTACTAGAGTGTTCTTCATAAATTTAATTTTAGTGTTATTTATATAGTGTTTATTTAAAGAATTTAATCATTGTTTTGTTTGTTAGTCGTAATGAAGGCTAACGGTTCAGCCCTGCCTACCGGTTTACCTGCCTTTGGCATGGCAGGCAGGTATGAATTCAGCCTGACGACGTCTGCGAAGCAGCGGGCGAGTTGACGCGCTGGCAACTTAGGATTTTCCAGCTACGAAAT
>JAAETN010000479.1 GCA_024228355.1 Maribacter sp.
GGGCAAAGCTAATTGGCTTTGTGCTTCTAATTCAGCGTACCTTTGAGCGTCTATTTCGTTGTCAAAAATTTTCATTTGTGTCCCGTTTTCGGAAGAGTATCCCTCTCCGTTCCACGTATCAATTACAATGTATTCTTTCATTTTATTCATTAATTAAATTAAACTACCCCCGCCAATTAAGGCGGGACGCTTTGGGCCTAAAGTCTTTTTAAAGTCGCCCAAACGACTACTTAAACGCTCGCTTTCCCTCCTGGAATAGTATCGACCCGCTCAAATATAATAGGGCCGTAATGAAGAGGACAAAAGGACTCATTCCTATCCATTGAAGGACTCCGTCCAGGTCATTTGTTAAAATGTGTATTAAAAGCCTCATTGAACAGGTGGCAACGAATAGCCAACATAGGCCCGCAATTATTGTTTCTATTTTTCTCATGATATTAATTTTTAATTGTGTAGTTAAAATGATTTGTAATTGGTAAATAAAATTTACCTCCGATGGAAATTATATTTCCTTTGGCGTCATATTTTGTAACGTGTTGCACGTATTGACGGCCGTGGTTGTCTTTTAAAATTGTTTGTTGCATGATATTAATTTGATAAGGTTAAAAATTGTTCCAGGACATTAACTAAACTTTGCTCCCTGGAATTTAAAATTTGCTCCATTGTTTCACGGCTTACCACCTTTGCCCCTGTTGGTCTGCATTGGGTCATTTGCTTGGCCGTTGAAACTGAATAACGGGCTTCATTTTCAAACCATTGGCCACCCGCATAAATAAACAC
>JAAETN010000480.1 GCA_024228355.1 Maribacter sp.
AACTGGACAAAAACCCCCGAATTTCCACTGGGGTCAGTATGTGCTATTTCAGAAAAACCACGTGGCATGTGCTTGCAATCGCAGAGCATATGTGCGGTTTAGTACATCTTTCCTCATTTAACGAAATTTCATGTTCAAGTATTACATGTTGGCGTCATATTCAGCCAAAAATCAAGGTTTTCTGTCCAAATAACGTTCGCTACCCTGTTACGGACCTGACAGCCAAGTCTGTCAGAAAAAATTTGGATTTGGATGAATGCAAGGTCAGGTATGCAAGTTTTAGCATTAAAAGCTCTAATTCCTTACGAGACTGGCGGATTGTTAACCATATTGGTCTAAATGATGTAGAATGACAAGGCGGTTCGAACCATATACAACAATCCATATTCGGTTTTCCGAGATAAAACTTCGGTTTTGAACAATTTGAAAAAAGTGAGCTAAAACTCATTGCTGCAAGTAACAGATGCCAATCTGGTAAATTGTAAAAATCGATAACGGAAATTGAAGGAACATTTTGTTCATCTCGTTGCCGAATAATCAGAGTTGTCCGCTGATTCCGAATTTGACAAAGAGAGTGTCGTAGGATCAAATTTCGAGCACATGGGTACATTTAGTTTTGTAATGTCTTAAAAAATTTTGACCTTTGGAAATATAATTTCTCAAAACGGGACAAATATCGCACCTACGGCACTCTCATTGTCAGATCCGGAATCAGCGGGGAATTCTGATTATTCTTCAACGAGTTGAACAAATGTTTCTTCGATTTTTATTATCTGTTTTTGTAATTTACCAGATTAGCATCCCATTCCCGCAACATTCAGTTTTAACTCATTTTCTCAAATTATTCAAAAATGAAGTTCTCGCTCGAAATACCGAATATGGATTGTTGTATATGGTTCGAACCGCCTTGTCATTCTGCGTCGTGTAGGCTTATTTGTGGAACAATCCATCAGTATCATAAGGAATAACAGCTCTTAATGTAAAAACTTGCGTTATGACCCCGCATTGATCCAAATTCAAAGTTTTTTCCACCAAAATTTGTTGTTACATCCATAACAGGGCAGTGAATGTTAATTGGAGAAAAGAATCCTGAATCTGCTTGAACACGGGGCAATATATAATATTTCTCAAAAGCAACCACTTCGTGACATATGCTTACAGTCGCAGGGCATATGTGTGGCTTGATAGTACGGTGCATCATTCCTCATTTAACGCAATTTCACGTTCAAATATTACATATTGACCTCGAATTCAAGCAAATTCATGCTTTTAGGTCCAAATAACATTCGCTAATCTGTTTCTGATCTGACAGCCAATTGTGGCGTAAAAAACTTTAAATTTGGATGAATGCTATGTCATTAAGCAAGTTTTTTCTTTAAGAGCAGTAATCCCTTATGAGACAGGCAAAATGGATATTACTCCAGGTGCCGGAACTCGTTATCGGTGCGCCGGAGACGGAAAATACCATCGGAATTGGATTCCGCCCTAGGGAGTTAGGTATAAATATGGCAACTTAAATTTTATCCCGGCGTATCTCTTTAATGTTAAAAGAGATACGCCGGCCGGGAACAAATCAGCATTCGTCCAAATTCAAAGTTTCTTCTGCCACAATTTGTTGTTAGATCCATAACAGGGCAGCGAACTTTAACTGGACAAAAACCCCCGAATTTCCACTGGGGTCAGTATGTGCTATTTCAGAAAAACCACGTGGCATGTGCTTGCAATCGCAGAGCATATGTGCGGTTTAGTACATCTTTCCTCATTTAACGCAATTTCATGTTCAAGTATTACATGTTGGCGTCATATTCAGCCAAAAATCAAGGTTTTCTGTCCAAATAACGTTCGCTACCCTGGTACGGACCTGACAGCCAATTCTGTCAGAAAAAATTTGGATTTGGATGAATGCAAGGTCAGGTATGCAAATTTTTGCATTAAAAGCTCAAATTCCTTACGAGACGGACGGATTGTTCCCCATATTGGTCTAAGTGATGTAGAATGGCAAGGCGGTTCGAAACGTGTACTATAATCCATATTCAGTGTTTCGAGATAAAACTTCGGTTTTGAACAATTTGAAAAAGTGAGCTAAAACTCATTGCTGAAAGTAACAGATGCAAATCTGGTAAATTGTAAAAATCGATAACGGAAATTGAAGAATATTTTGTTCATCTCGTTGCGAAAAATCAGAGTTGTCCGCTGATTCCGAATTTGACAACGAGAGAGTCGTAGGATCAAATTTCGAGCACATGGGTTCATTTTGTTTTCTAATGTCTTACAAGAATTTTGACCTTTGGAAATATAATTTCTCAAAACGGAACAAATATCGCACCTACGGCACTCGCATTGTCATATCCGCAATCAGTGGGGAATTCTGATTATTCTTCAACGAGTCGAACAAATGTTTCTCCGATTTTTATTATCTGTTTTTGTAATTTAACAGATTAGCATCCCGTTCAC
>JAAETN010000481.1 GCA_024228355.1 Maribacter sp.
AGGGTCACGCTAAAAGTTTTTAGACTTTCATAGCGAAAGTTGGGCTACATCCACCAAATTTTCAGGTCATTAACTAGGGACTATCGGATGCTCAAATATGAATTTTTATCCCAAATGGTTGAAATCGTGTCGAGTTATGGTAGGGTTTTCCAAGGAACCTTTGAACTTTTGAGAATTTTCAATTTCTCTTTTTTAACACTTATGTATTTTGCTCTGTATCTACCTTTGCTTTGAGCCTAGAAGTTTGAAAGTTTGTGATGGTATACATTGTATCATGGCCTACCACAGAGTAAAAAATGAGCCCCCAGGTCTTAGTTATCGCATTGTGGGAAATTAATTAAAATTGGCAATTATTCGCACAGTGATCAGCGCATTTGTGCCTTCCTTGCCTACCATGATGAGATAGAGGGACAAAATTTTTCAGGCTTTATCTAACACACCATCACTTTCAATCGGCGGGAAAAACTTTTTTCCATGTGTCGCCATCGTCAAGAAATTTCAATAAACATGTAAAAAGTTCGAAAATTTACGTAATTTTTGGAAATTCAGTACTTAAGGTTCCTTTGTTCAATCGTGTATAAGTTGGCATCTGATGAATCAAATTGGCTGAAAATTGATATGTGAGCATCCGATAACTCTATTTTAATGGCCTGAAAATTTGGTGGATGTAGCCCAACTTTTGCGATGAAAGTCCAGAAACTTTTAGCGTGACCCTCGTATAGGAAAGAGTTCACCTAAGGTGAGCTTACATGAAGGAAGAACAATAATATCTGAACTTTGTGCGACGAGATTTATTAAAACACTCGTATTTCAGACAGTGTATTGGTTTTTTGAGATCCTTTTTCTGGCTTCCTTTGTCCTCAATTTCTTTGACATGAATATACAGGAATATAAACTAAGAATGTGACACTGAATGGTTTCTGCAGTTTATAGTGAATCCCAATACTGTAAGACAAAAGATGCATGGCATAAACCGTCTTGACAGGCCAATGCCTAAAATGAGAGAGGATTCTGACAGTGTGAACAAAAGCCTTTAAGAAAAAGATTCTAAGTATCTGAAACATTTTTCAGTCAATCAAGAGCTGGGACATCGATGACATAGGTAATCGATAACATCTGAGTAGTCTTTTTTTACTTATGTCAACGCTGGAGATTTCTAATCGCTGATTGGCAGGAAAAGGTTCCAAACAGATTCATTAAAAGCTCATATTTCAGGTAGTCTGCTGGTTTTTCGAGGTCTTTTTCTGGCAGTCTTTGTCC
>JAAETN010000482.1 GCA_024228355.1 Maribacter sp.
AATCCATATCAGGTGATACGATCATCAAATGGGGAAATCCTGATAGCGAATCACTTTACACTAAGCTTAAAAAATCAAAGTCCACAATCAATGGAAGTTGAAATCATTAAATCCGGAAGAATAGGGGAATTTACCTTAGAAATCATAGCTCCAACATTTCCTTTGGAAATACCACCAGGCGAAGCAGCTAAAGACTTTTGCTTCATTAAATTTTCTAAATCAGTCTTAGACAAAAAAGGACACGAAGATTTTGAGTTACAGATTATGGTGAAGTCTAAAAATATAACACAGAAATACATAAAGGAAATCAGTCTTGTTGGACCTATCTAACCAATTAATTAATAGCATCAGTGACATGTTACCCATAATGGTGCCGTTTGCGGTTATTGCCGCAAGTATTATTGGCAGCATACATTGCGTTGGGATGTGTGGCGCTTTGGCCCTGACGGCTGGTAGTCAAAACAAAAGAGGCCTTATCAATTACCATCTCGGACGTCTTTTTGGTTACTTTAGCGTCGGTGCTCTAGCTGGGTTTTTGGGATCAGAGTTTATTAATTCCGAGATGAAATATATATCACTTGTCTCTACCGTTTTTATAGGAGCCAGTTTCTTAATTATTGGATTTAGGATAATAAAGAGAGGGCAATTGCATATAAAACAA
>JAAETN010000483.1 GCA_024228355.1 Maribacter sp.
GAGTAGCGACTTTTCTATCGCAATAGAAGAAGGAAGTACTATGGTACGCATAGGAAGTAGTATCTTTGGGTCAAGGAGCTATTCCACCTCATAAAATAATTATTGAAGAAGATTGATGTATACGATACTGGACATAGAAACAACAGGAGGGAAATATAATGAGGAAGGTATCACAGAAATTGCCATTCACAAGTTTGATGGTCATGCGGTTGTAGATAAGTTCATAAGTCTTGTTAATCCCGAAAAAGAAATTCAACCATTTGTAGTTAATCTCACTGGCATCAATAATAAAATGCTACGTACGGCACCTAAATTCCATGAAGTAGCCAAACGAATTGTTGAAATTACCGAAGATTCCGTCCTAGTTGCCCATAATGCCCAGTTTGATTACAGGATATTACGGACTGAATTCAGGCGATTGGGTTATAAATTTGAACGAAAAACCTTATGCACCGTTGATCTCTCAAAAAATCTTTTGCCAGATGCAGAATCCTATAGTTTAGGTAAATTGGTTCGATCCTTGGGCATACCGATGAGTGAACGTCATAGGGCCAATGGTGATGCAATAGCAACACTAAAGCTCTTTAAATTATTACTTGCCAAAGACATTGAAAAAACCATAATCAAAGAGGTTGTCCGTGAAGAAACCCATGGCGAACTTTCGCAAAGACAATTGGATATTGTTGAGCAAATGCCTTCAGAAACGGGTTTATACTATATGCACGATAAAAAAGGTGATATTCTATTCCTTGGCAAAAGCACGAACATCAAAAAAAGAATCAATCAGCATTTTACAAAAAATAGCGATAAGGCAAGGCAATTACAAAAAGAAACCAAAAAGATAACATTTGAAGAAACCGGAAGCGAACTTGTTGCCTTATTAAAGGAAAACGAGGAATTATCCCGAAATTCCCCGAAATACAATGCCAATAGTAGAAAAAAGTATTTGCACGCACTATCATACAGCACCAATACTGATGGGTATTACATTTTTGGGATAGTTCCAAAAAAGGGTAATAGGAAGAGCATCACCACCTTCAATAGTTATCATTCTGCAAAGAACTTTCTTCATAGTATCACCGAGGAATTTCAGCTATGTGATAAATTAAATGGTCTTTCAATAGAAAGCTCCAACTGCTCAAAATTCGATGAGGGATTGTGTCAGGGTGCCTGTTCAAAACAAGAGACCGCCACAGCATATAATGATAGGGTTCTCGATGCGGTAAAAAAATATAGTATTGCGAATAAAAGTATTTTGATTGTTGACAAAGGACGTGAGGAAGGAGAATATAGTGCGATACTTATAACAAATGGCATATTTAAAGGGGTAGGATACTATAATTTAAACCATCAAATAAATAATATTCATATCTTAGAATCCATTATTACTCCAATGTCGAGCAATCCTAGTACCACCCATATCATTGAATCTTACCTCAGAAAAAAAAGGGTAAGGAAAATTGTAGATATAAATACTTAAGTTTTGGACACCAATAATAAGAAGTTTAGCTGGCGTGAAAAGGTTCATGAAGTAATTTATGAGGCCGACACCCCAACGGGTAAATGGTTTGATATTATTCTTTTCTTGCTTATAATCATAAGTGTCATTCTTGTAATGCTTGAAAGTGTTAAAGAGATCGACATGGAATATCACGAGACCTTATTGGTTCTTGAATGGATTATTACCATTTTCTTTAGCATTGAATACATTGCAAGGATCGTTAGTATAAGAAAGCCGTTCAAATATATTTTCAGCTTTTATGGCATAATCGACTTTATTTCGACCATTCCGCTATACATCTCCTATATAGTTGCCGGCTCTCAGGTTTTGTTGGCTGTAAGGGCCTTAAGGTTACTTCGGGTATTCAGAATCCTAAAATTAGTTCAGTTTTTGGGAGAGGCTTCTCAATTAAGGAGGGCTTTAAGAGCTAGTCGTTCGAAGATTGCAGTTTTTATTTATGTGGTTTTGATACTTTCTGTAATCATGGGAACTATTATGTATTGGGTTGAAAGTGATGAAGCTGGCTTTACCAGCATCCCAAGAAGTATTTATTGGGCCATTGTAACCCTGACTACAGTTGGTTATGGCGATATTGCCCCTCAAACAAGTTTGGGACAATTAATTGCAACAGTGGTCATGATTCTGGGTTATGGCATCATTGCCGTTCCTACAGGGATTGTAACCGCCGAATTTACTATACAAGGAAAACAAAAAGTGCATGTTAATACGCAGGCGTGCAAATCCTGCTCTGCAGAAGATCACCGGGATAATGCCGGTCATTGTTATAATTGTGGGGCAGAACTATAATGGGCAAAATTTTAATTTCAGTCGTCGGCCCTACTGCTATTGGAAAGACCAGATTGGCCATATCTTTGGCAAAGCATTTTAAAACCGAAATCGTTTCTGCAGATTCCCGTCAATTTTTTAAAGAAATGCAGATTGGTACCGCAGTTCCAAGTAAAGAAGAATTAAATGAAATTCCTCATCACTTTATTCAACATAAAAGTATTTTTGACCCTTATTCAGTCGGCGATTTTGAGAAGGAAGCCATCACACTCTTAGCGAAATTATTTGAAAAGCATGATTGTGTAATCATGGTTGGTGGCAGCGGTTTATATGTTGATGCAGTGACCAAAGGTCTAGATGAATTCCCAGATGTGGATCCTAGTATTCGCAAAACCCTGAATAGGCTACTCAAGGAAAAAGGTATTGGAGAACTACAAAACCAATTGAAGTTATTGGATGAAACCCACTTTGCCAATATGGATATTGATAATCCGCATAGATTGATCCGTGCTCTTGAGATATGTATTGGTACTAGGAAGCCCTACTCCTCATTCCTGAATAAAAGGAAAACAAAACGACCGTTCATAAACATGATGATTGGTATAAAGGCAGATCGGGAAGTAATCTATGATCGCATAAACCAAAGGGTTGATATTATGATTGAAAAGGGACTTCTGGAAGAAGCGCGGAAAGTTTTTCCTAACAGAGCGTTAAATGCTTTACAAACTGTAGGTTATAAAGAGCTGTTCAACTATTTTGATGGCGAATGGGATTTGGATTTCGCCATTTCCGAAATTAAAAAGAATACAAGACGTTTTGCGAAACGACAACTAACCTGGAATCGAAAAAATGAGGGGATTATTTGGATTGATTACGATGAAGAACTAGAAGATCTCATTAAAAGAATTGATAAAGAAATAATTGCAATATCAAATGCATAAGGGCCAAATTTATATAATCATGGGAGTTTCAGGATGTGGAAAGTCTACTATAGGAAAACTTTTGGCCAATAGATTGAAAGTTCCTTTTTTTGATGGAGACGATTTTCATCCTGAAGCGAATGTTCAAAAAATGGCCAGTGGACACCCACTCACAGACTTGGACCGTAAAGATTGGTTGCAAAAGCTAAATGAACTTGCTCTTGGTCACAGTTTGGATGGAACAGTAATAGCATGTTCTGCCTTAAAAGAAAAATATAGAATACAACTAAGACAGGGTTTGGAGGCCAAAATGGTCTTTGTTTACCTCAAAGGATCTTTTGAGGAAATACGCTCTAGACTTAAAGAACGACAAGGCCATTATATGCCAATTGAATTATTAAAATCACAATTTGAAACGCTAGAACCACCAAAAAGTTCAATTCAAGTTTCCATTAATCTTTCCCCTAAGGAAATGGTTGCGGAAATATTGCGTAATAAACAAATAAATAAGCCCTGACAAATCGTCAAGGCTTTTCAATTATTTCAACAATATTTTCCTTTTTATTCAGATTCTGTTTTAATGACCAATCTAAATCCTTCGCCATGAATATTCAAAATCTCAACGGTATCGTCACGTTTGAGATACTTACGCAACTTGGCAATATAAACATCCATACTTCTTGAAGTAAAGTAATTGTCATCTCTCCAAATTTTGGTCAATGCCAATTCCCTTGGCATTAAATCATTCTCATGCAAAGCCAAAAGACGTAATAATTCATTCTCTTTGGGAGAAAGTTTTATGGATTCCTCATCTTTATATTTTAAGAATCTTAATTTTGAATTCAAATGGAATCCACCAATCTGAAATTCAAATTTTTTACTGTCAGCTAATGAGTTAGAGGCTTTTCTTTGAAGAATTGCTTTAAGTTTCATCAATAGTACTTCAGAGTCAAATGGTTTATTCAAATAATCATCTGCACCTGCTTTATATCCTTTTAGTACATCTTCCTTCATGGTCTTTGCAGTTAGAAATACAATAGGAACATTTTCATTCTTTTCCCTAATCTCACGGGCAAGGGTAAAACCGTCTTTATAGGGCATCATGACATCCAAGATGCAAACATCATAATTATCTTTTTTGAATTTCTCAAATCCTTCCATACCATTCTTGGCCAATGTTACATCAAAATTATTCATTGACAAATAGTCCTTTAAGACAATCCCAAAATTAGGGTCGTCTTCCACTAAAAGTATTTTCTTATTTATTGTTTCCATAATTCATTAAATTAAAGGTAGTTTTATATAAAAAGCGCTTCCCTTGTCTTTTTCGCTTTCTGCATAAACCTCTCCTTGATGATCTTCTATTATTTTTTTAACGTAGGCCAGGCCTAAACCATGCCCTTTAACATTATGTAAATTCCCTGTATGTTCTCTATAAAATTTTTCAAAAACCTTCTTCAATACCGCCTTACTCATTCCAGCCCCTTGATCCCTTACTTCTATGATGATATTATTCTTTACCTCTTCAGTGTAAATATCAATTTTAGGAGCCTCTGCTGAATATTTAATGGCATTATCAAGTATATTCACAATTACATTCGTAAAATGCATTTCATTAGCCAAAACGTCTTTTCTAGTGGCTTTTAAATGTGTTTTTATATACCCTCCCCTATCAGCAACCAACAATTCAACATGCGCGATTGCATCTTGTATTATGTCGTGAACATCAACTCTATCCTTACTTATGTCCAACTGGTTTTTCTCCAGTTTGGAAATGCGTAAAACATTCTCGACTTGGGCGTGCATACGCTTATTCTCATCCCTAATCATCTGTAGGTAGCGCATTACCCTTTCCTTATCATCTATTACCTGCGGATTCTTTATTGCCTCAACAGCCAAGTTAATGGTAGCTATCGGTGTTTTGAATTCATGGGTCATATTATTGATGAAATCAGATTTAATCTCTGAAATCTGTTTTTGCCGAATCAATTGATAAATGGCACTTGAGTACGCTACGATAATTACAAGGGTGAACAAAAGCGATAAGGCGGCCATTCCTAAAATTTGGCGGATCAAAAACCTTTTCTTTTTAGGAAAAGTTATCATCAATGCATAATTTGAATTGCCTTCAGCATCTTTAAAAATCGCCGATTTATAAGGTGTTGACTTTCGATAACTGTATTTTCTTGATTTTACCGTAGTCGGGAGTCCTTTGCTGGCAATACCGTATTCATAATCCGTATTGATATTACGATTGTTCAACTCACGTTCCAACAACAATTCAATTTCCTGTTTTGAGACCCTATCATGAATTGGAACTCGTTTAGCAAATTCGCCAAACATATCCTCCCAAGCAGCAATTTCAGTTGAAGTCAGCCCGCCTATTTTTTCTATTTTTTCAAGAGGAGTGAATCTACTTCGACGACCGTCAAGGCCAAAATCCTCTTTATAAGTTGCCTTTACCCGTTTACTTATATAATTTTTTATGGTCGTGGTATCTTCACCATTACCATTGTCAAAGAACGTTGATGCGATATTATATTCCTCCTCTAAAATACCATGGGAATAAAAATGTATTTCATCCGAGCTAATATCCTGATCAATAAAAAAGAAGTTTTTGAAATGTGAACTCTTCAAATCCCCTATACTGTCCTTGATATTAAAATACCTATCAAAGTAGTTCTTTCTTTCTCGCCTTGTTATTTTATCAGTAACCCTATCCAGTACCTCAGAGACACTATTTGAAAATTGTTCCTCTTTATCTTCTACGGATTTTTTTATCCAATAGCCCTGAACAAAGATTATCCCGATAAGTGAGAGGCTCATCAGTATGACCAAAAGAACAAACAACCTCTTATTCATCTTCTCGTAAAATTAAAGATTTAACAATTAGCATTTTGTACGTTTAACCTAACCTTAACAAAAATGTTAAAATGGCTCAAACCCTGCTATGATCAAGGAGAAGCATGTGAACCTCCTTTACTTTTGAGATAGTGTCATTCAATGCAAGATTATGGATTACATAGTCAGATAATTCGATTTTCCTTGCATCTTGCCATTGGTTTTTCATACGTGCCAAAACCTCGGATTTAGAAACGTCATCCCGCTCCATCACTCTTTCCAATCGAATTTTTTCAGGCGCGGTTACCAGAACTATTTTATCATAGAATTCATTAAGACCATTTTCAAATATTATGGCAGCTTCTTGGATTACGTAGGGAGCTTTTTGCTTTTTGGCCCATGAAATAAAATCTTTTCGAACTGAGGGATGTACAATTCCATTCAATTGATCCAATAAAGATTTGTCCTTGAATATTTTACTTGAAATATATGTTTTGTTCAATTTCTTACCATCATATGCATCATTACCTAAAAGGGACTTAATCGATGCTCTTAACTTCTTGGAGGACTTCATTAACTTCTTAGCTCTTTTATCTGAATTGTAAACGGGAACACCAAGTTTCTTGAACATTTTGGCAACCGTACTTTTACCGCTTCCTATACCCCCTGTTAATCCTACAATCATCATTGTCGTTTTAATATGAATTCGACCTGATTTTCATTTAAGTCTGCACTATGCAAGCTTTCTGGTCTTTTAAGCAATTCCAGAGTGATGATTTTAGTTGTATTATCCTTTATTGAATTGTAATCTGCCACCACTTCAAAATCGGTACTATCCAAGTTCTTCAAGTTGTCCAATTTCGCTCTACAGAGTACCGAGACCACATCAGGAAAAGTTCTGATCTCATAACCACTGGGAAGGTTGATTACACGTACGGGGACATCAATTAATTTTTCAGAAAAACGAGCTACTTTCCCGTAAATAAAAACTGATTTGGTCGAATACGTCGTGTTTTGTAATTCAGGATTCTTGAACAATTCAACCTTATGCGCGAAATTTGATGTTTCCTCAGGAAAGTTCAATTGAAGGGTATTCACACTATTTATGGTGTCAATACTGGTTTTGGGACCCCTGATGGTGACCATACTCGGTTCTATTTTTAAAGGGCCATCCAAAATATAATTCTGTGATAGTGTAATGTTTACCCTGGAATTAACAGGAACCTTTTTAGCTCTTACCTGAGTGAATTCAAAAAACAAGGTATCCCTGTCTATTTCAAGCAAGGTCATTGAACGCAGTTGTTTATCGATTTGCTTTCGATATACACTTTGTGGAATAAAATAGTTGCCATTTTCTTGGTTCGCAGCGGACAAATCCAACTTCACTTCCCTACTCTTGACGTTGAAACTTAAAAATTGAAATCCACTTGCCTGAACTTTTACATCCACCTCTTTTTTTGAAGCATTGACAAGCATCAAACTATCTGGGACGTTAGTAAAATTCAAATCAAAAGTAGTGTTACTAATATATGATTCCGAGAGATTATTTATAAACCAAATTAAACCGGAGCATAATAAGAACATCAAAAACATCTTTGCTTTTCTTCTTTTTAATATGTTCTTGATTTTGAGGATCACTTCTTTAATGTTCTAATTGAAAAATAACTTAGGAAATAGTTCATTAGGTTTCTTACGGCTAAAATTAATCCAAAAGGTTGATTTTAAAAAACCGAAACCATATCCAATGAACTGAATGCAAACAGCGCCAATTGAAAGAAAGGCTACGGATAGACTTTTGTTTTTTAGCAATGAATCAACGAATACTATTAGGAAATAAAACGCATAAAGAGCCAAAGGTATGGTTATCTTGAAAACCAATACCAGTAATGCCGCAATCAAACCTATGCAGAATAAGGTAGGAAACCAGTAGGTGATCTTTGCGGTCCCTGGATGCCATTTGTTTAAAATGGGTCTCACCATCCCAAATTTATGCACTTGGGTGTAAAACTTGTTCCAATCTATACGACGTTTGTGGTAGACGAATGCCTCAGGAATCAATTTGGTTTCATAACCCTTTTTCCATATGCGAATAGTCAAATCTGGATCTTCACCAGGGTGAATTTTTCCATACCCGCCAACATTCTCAAATGCTTCTTTGGAAATCCCCATATTAAAACTCCGAGGTTGAAATTTATCGACCGAGGATTTACTTCCGCGAATTCCCCCTGTTGAAAATATTGAGGTCATCGCATAATTAATAGCTTTTTGCACATTGCTAAAAGAATCATGGGCTGCATCAGGGCCGCCAAAACAATGCACGAATTCTTTATTAAGGGATTTTTCTGCTTCCATTAAATATTGTGGAGGTAAAATACAATCGGAATCCAGCACGATAAAGTAATTACCCTTTGCCCGTTCCATACCATAATTACGTGAGTCACCAGGGCCGGAATTTTCCTTTTTTAAATAAGTAATGTTCAAACTTTCACGAAAGGCTGTTATTTCCTCCTCGGAACTAATAGTTGAACCATCCTCAACAATTACAATTTCAAATGTTTTAGGGTAAGTTTGATGCGAAAGGCTTTCCAATAGTTCCCTTATTTCATAAGGCCTATTATAAACAGGTATTATAAATGAAAAAGAAAGGTTCATAAAAGTCTTTGAATTAATTAGGAAACAATATCACAACTAAGATATAATAAACACAAGGCAATAAAGCGTAGGAAACAAATAGCTTACTTTTTGTTGAAGTATCCCACTTAATTAAAATGGGTCTCGCCAATCCAAATTCTCTAACATGATCATAAAAGAAATATCTCTTGTTTTCATACGTCTAAACAAAAGTAATTAATCCATATTATATTCAAGAAACTTCTTCTAAAACCTCTTCAGGTTTTAAGACCCTATATAATTCTAACTCAGAAACTTCGAAATTTTCGATAAAACTATAACTCTCAGAATTTTCAGATCTTACAAGATTCACAAACAATCTTGCCGATTTTGAGAAGGCTTCATTTTTTTGACTATTTAAGACCAAAAGATAACCCATAATTATATTTCCTGCCATTTCTACTAATCGTCTTGAATGAAAATCCAATAATTCATTATTATCAATTTCCAATACTCTATTAGTAATTGATTCGTAAGCTTCCGTCATTTTATGAAGTTTTGTTCTAATTTCACAGTTTTTAGCAGAAACTTGAGCATCATAGAATTTTATTTGTTCAAGGAAAACTCCTGTGGTAACACCCTTAATCGCTGCTACTGCCTGTAATTGGGAGGTTCCTTCATAAATAGAAGTAATTCTTGCATCCCTAAAAATACGTTCTATTGGAAAATCCTTCATAAAACCTGTTCCCCCATGAATTTGAAGCGAATCATAAGCCATTACATTACAAGCTTCACTAGCGGTTAATTTTATCAGTGGAGTAAAGACATTTGCTAATTTCATATAATGTTTCATCTCCATACGCTCCTCTTTTTCTAAGCGTCTTTCTTTCATTGTTTCTTCATATGCTTTTGAAAGATCAACAAATAAGGTCGTTTCGTACAATAATGAACGTAAAGCGTCAATTTTTACTTTCATGTTTGTAATCATTTCATATACTGCAGGGAAATGTAAAATTACTTTACCGAATTGAGCTCTATCTTCAGCATATTTTAATGCTTCGCGATACGCTGCATCGGCAATGCCAACAGATTGCGCACCAACACCTAAACGTGCTGAGTTCATTAAGGCCATAACGTACTTTATTAGTCCGAAACGTTCTTTTCCAACTAATTCTGCAGGCGCATTTTTAAACACTAACTCACATGTTGGAGAACCTTTAATACCTAGTTTTTTTTCTAAGTGTCTCACCTGTACTGCATGGTCGTTTCTATCGTAAATAAACATTGACAAACCACGAGCATCCAATGTGTTTGGTTCTGATCTTGCTAGAACTAAAGAAATATCAGCATCTCCATTGGTAATAAATCGTTTAACACCATTTAGCTTCCATATGTTTTCTTTTTCATCAAAAGTTGCTTTTAGTTTTACAGATTGTAAATCAGAACCTGCGTCTGGTTCTGTCAGTACCATGGCCGCAGTTGCTCCATCTCTATTAAAACGAGGGAGAAATTTGTCTTTTTGTTCTTCTGAACCAAATTCATAAATTGTTTCTGCACAATCTTGAAGTCCCCAAATATTTGCAAAACCTGCATCAGCTCTTGCAACCATTTCTGCAGCCATAACATAAGGTAACATAGGGAAATTCAATCCATCATATTTTCTAGGCAATGCCATACCAATTAATCCTGCATCATAAAGTGCTTTGTAATCTTCTGTAGTTCCTTTTGCATAAATAACTTCATTATTTTCAATATGAGGTCCCTCCAGGTCAACAGACTCCGCATTTGCTGCAATTGTATTTGCGCAAATCTCACCAACAATGTCTAATACTTTCTCATAATTATCTATAGCATCTTCATGGTTTAATGGTGCATAATCATAAGTTTCAGATTCTGTAAAATTCTTTTCTTTAAGTGCTACAATTTTTTGAAAAAGAGGATGCGTTAAATGAAATTTAAAATCTTGTGTATCGTTAAAAAAATTATCCATTTTCTACTTTTTTAAGTTTGGGTTATTGTATAACCCTATATTATAAACACTTATTTGGCGTTTGCTTTATAAAATTTAATCATCTTGGGAATGACTACTCCTAAATCACCTTGAATCACATAATCTGCAAGACTATTAATTGGCGCTTCAGGATCGATATTAATAGAAATAATCATTGAAGCATCTTGCATTCCAGCTGTATGTTGAATTGCTCCTGAAATACCAGCAGCTATATATAGTTTTGGTCTTACAGTTGTACCAGTTTGACCAATCTGACGATTATGATCAATAAAACCAGCATCTACAGCTGCTCTTGAACCTCCTACTTCACCTCCTAATAATTTCGCTAATTCTTCTAAATATTCAAAATTTTCTTTTGAACCAACGCCATAACCACCAGCAACAATAATTGGAGCTTCTTTAAGATTTACATCTGATTCCTCTATATGACGTTCTATAATTTTGACAACAAAATCTTCTTCGTTTACAATTGAGTTCACATCTACTTGAACAATTTCTGATTTATAATTTTCATCAAAAACCTCTTTTTTCATTACACCTTCTCTTACAGTGGCCATTTGTGGATGTTGATCCCAGTTAATAATATTTGCCATAATACTACCTCCAAAAGCAGGACGTATTGCATACAGTAAATCTTTATATTCCTTCTTTTCTTTTTTTACGAAGTGATCTCCAATGTCTAAGATAGTAGTATCAGCCGTTAAACCGCAATTAAGTGCTGAAGCCAGTCTAGGTGCTAAATCCCTGCCAACAGAAGTCGCTCCGAATAATACTATTTGTGGGTCTTCTTGCTTTAATAAATATGTAGCTAAAGACGAATGAGGTAAGGTTCTATAAGGCTCTAACCTTTTATCATCTGCGATATATATTTTATCTACGCCATAAGGTGAAACTTGATTTTCTATCTCATCCAATTGACTACCAAAAACCATTGCTTCAAGAGGACAATCTAATTTTGTCGCTAGTTTTTTTCCAGTGGATAATAACTCTTGACTTATATCTGCAACTTTTTGATTTTCAACTTCGCAATAAACAAATACGCTTTTCATTTTAATTCTATCTGTTGGTTATTATCCAATTGTATGGTGTTCGATTAATTCTTTTATCATGCCTTCAATATCAGAATCAGACTCAGACAACACTTTAGCTTCACTTGCAGTCAAAACAATACTTTCTACACTTTTAACTTTAGTAGGTGAACCTGGAAGTCCTATTTTTGTTACTTCTGCATCAATATCTTCAACGCCCCATTCTGGAATGGTCAAATAGGGCCTTTTTGCATGTAATTCCTTCATGAACTCATCATTTCGACGAATTTCGGAATTGGTTCTCGCATATTTATATTTCATTACCCGTTTGGCTTCTTTAGATCTACAAGCCGGAGAAGCACCATGTACTGTCATTAAACATGGTAAGGGAGAAGAAACAGTCTCTACTCCTTTAGACAATCTACGCTTTGCAACAACCTCATCATTAGTTATTGAAATAACTTCTTCTACATATGTTACCTGAGGAATATTTAATTTTTCAGCGCATTGTGGTCCTACTTGAGCAGTATCACCATCAATAGCTTGTCGTCCTCCCATAATTATGTCATAAGCAGGTAATTTTTGAATTGCCTTTACAAGTGTGTAGCTTGTTGCCAAAGTATCTGCGCCTCCAAAACGTTTATCTGAAATCATAATACCATTATCTGCGCCTCTATAAAAACTATCTCTGATAATATCTGCAGCTCTTCTTGGACCCATTGTCATAACAGTGACTTCTGTTTCAGGAACTCTATCTTTTAAATTAAGGGCTAATTCCAAAGCATGTAAATCGTCTGGATTAAATACTGTATCCAATTTTCCTCTATTTACAGTACCATCAGGTTTCATTGCGTCAGGACCGACGTGTCTAGTGTCTGGCACTTGCTTAATAAGCACAACTATTTTTAGTGGTCTCATAAGTATAATTTGAATTGTTTTGTTAAACCAGTCCAAATTTATAACTTCTTTTTCGCGAAAAAGGTGACATAACTCATACTTGAGAAAAAAATAACACAAAAAAAAGAGGTCTAAATAAGACCTCCTATAAATTGAATATACATTTAAATTTACTTCTTTCTTTCTTTTTTTACAGTTTCAGCTACTGATACTTCAGGTGCATTATTTTTCATAAAATCATCCATTAATGCGGTGCTAATTCCCATATTTGAGAATCCTCCATCATGGAATAAGTTCTGAAGTGTTACTTTCTTGGTTAAATCTGAAAATAGTGTTACAATATAGTCTGCACATTCTAATGCCGTTGCATTACCAAGTGGTGACATTTTTTCTGCAAAAGCCAAGAAACCGTCAAATCCTTTAACTCCACTACCAGCGGTTGTTGGAGTTGGAGATTGGGAGACTGTATTAACTCTTACTTTTTTATCTCTTCCGAAGAAATACCCAAAACTACGCGCAACAGATTCTAAATAGGCTTTATTATCAGCCATATCATTATAATCTGGAAATACACGTTGTGCTGCCATATATGTTAATCCCACAATACTTCCCCATTCACTTACTGCATCTTTGTTGTAAAGCGCACTCATTGTTCTATGGAAAGATAAAGCCGAAACATCCCAACCTGTTTTAGTAAAGTTGTAATCTTGATGTGTATACGGATTTCCTCTTCGCACATTTACAGACATGCCTATAGAGTGCAACACAAAGTCTATTTTACCTCCTAAAATTTCAACAGCTTTATCCACAAGGTTTTCAAGATCCATCATTGAAGTTGCATCTGCTGGAATAATCTTAGAGTTTGTTTGTTCTGCAAGTTCTGAAATTGTTCCCATTCTTAAAGCAATTGGCGCATTCGTTAACACAAACGTACCTCCTTCTTCGTGGATTCGTTCTGCGGTTTTCCAAGCAATTGAATTTGCATCTAAAGCTCCAAAAATAATTCCTCTTTTCCCTTTTAATAAATTATAGGCCATGTTCTAGTTTTCTTAGTTTAATTATGAGGTCAAAGATATTTAAATTAGTTGAAAGAACGGATTGAAATTGTTCAGCCATAAATAAGCCTAGTTGAGCAACTGCCTAGCATGGGCCATTGCCGAATCTGACAATTCCTTACCGCCCAGCATTTCGGCCAATTCCACTACCCTTTCATCCGGTGTAAGTTCTTTCATATTTGTATGGGTACTGTTTTTAATATCTTCTTTATACACTTTAAAATGATAATCTCCTTTCGAAGCTACCTGTGGTAAATGAGTGATTGAGAAAATTTGCATAGTCTTACTCATTTCATGCATAATATCGCCCATGCGATTTGAAATTTCCCCTGAAACTCCTGTATCGATTTCATCGAACATCATTGTAGGAAGACTTTCATATTTCGCCAATATTGCTTTTATGGTTAACATAATACGTGAAAGTTCGCCCCCTGAAGCCACCTTCTTAAGATCTCCGAAATCAGTTCCCCGATTAGCGGAAAACAAAAACAACAGTTCATCCTTACCATTGGTTTTGAAATCCTTAACAGGAAGTAGATCTATTTTAAAACGTGCACTCGGCATACCCAATGAACCCAACTGCTCCTGTAATTGTGATATTAAATATGGAATGACTTTTTGTCGTTCTCTTGAAATTTCGGTTGCCAATTTAGTCAACTCCTTTTCCTTTATGGCCAACTCCTCTTGTTTTGCAGCAATAGTGGATTCTATATTCTCCGTAGCATCAACCTTTTTCGATAACTCTTCCTTTATTTGCAGTAGGGCAGATATCTCCTGAACACCATGTTTCTTTTGTAAGTCATATAGGGTTTGCAATTTGGCATTGACTTCATCCAGCAATTGTGGATTCATCTCCGCATTTTCGGAGAGATCTTGTATTTCGGAACTTAAATCGTCAATTTCAATACATACTGATTGTATTCTTTGATCCAAAGATTCATAAGCTGCCCCGAAGCTTGATAGCTTGTTGGCTACTTGCTTTAATTCAGAAAGCAGATTCAAAACACCCACTTGCTCATCAGTAAGTAAATGATGTCCTTTGGATAGTTGTTCAACAATCGTTTCTATATTGCTCAATTGTTCGTATTGCTCCTCTAGCTCATATAACATTCCTTCCTGCAATCCAACTCCCTGCAGTTCATTCAATAAAAAGCTATTATACTCATGCTCCTTTATAGCACTACTTTGAAAATCTATCAACTTTAGCAATTCCTTGGAAATATTTTGATATGATTTTAGATTATCGGTATAATCTTTCAGTAAATTATTGGTATTCGCTAGAGAATCAATAACCTTAAATTGGAATTCATTTTCAGCAAGTTGCAGGGTTTGATGCTGTGAGTGAACATCAATCAACCTCCCTCCTAAACGAGACAAAATATCCAAGTTAACAGGTGTATCATTAATAAATGCCCTTGATTTACCGCTTGGTAATATTTCACGCCTAATGATAGTGGTGTCCTCATAGTCAAGATCGTTATCGTTAAAAAACGATTCGAGATTATAATTGCTAATTTCAAACTCACCCTCAATTATGCATTTCTCATCTTTGTTGCGGAGCGTGGATAAGTCTGCCCGTTTACCAAGAACCAAGGAAAGACCACCTAATAAAATTGATTTACCCGCACCTGTTTCACCTGTAATGCAGGTAAATCCATTGGCAAATGAGGCGTTTAAACCATCAATGAGCGTATAATTTTTTATGGAAAGGTTACTCAGCAAAACTTGAATTTAGGATTGCCGTAAAGATAATTTTTATTTCAGTTGAAAAAAATGGAGATTAATATTTTATCTCATTCCATGTACTGGAATATAAAGGCGCTATTCGGTTTAGGGTTTCCTTTAGCTTCACGACATCAACCTTTGGTCCATCGGAGAAAACATTTTGTATTTCATCAGATTTGGCATCGAAGAAAGTCTGCATTAAAAAAGCATTGGGCCTACGATTAATCATTGTTTCGAACAATTTCATAGTGCCGGCAATCACTTGTTTACCTGTACTATTGTTATCAGCAAGAATATCGATTCCCTTTCTATGATAATTGTACATCGCAACCCGGTACTCCCTATAGGTGTTAGACAATAGATTGTCAACCAATTCAAATCTACTACGATCAGTAGATTGGCTCCAACCGGCAGAATTCCCACTCTGTGCTTGAGTAACTATGTTTTGGGCTTTTCTAAAATTATCGCTGCCCCCTTCCAATGAAAAAGTATCAGCATCCAAGCCTAAAATCAAATAAACGTAATATGAGATTACACTGACCAGGTTTGACTCATAAACATTCTCATTGAATATCAAAGGTTGAAACTCGATATACTCGAAGTTGAACTGATTGTCCTTATAATTGAAAATTGGTGTTTCATATGAGGTATTGAATACAGGTCTTGAAGACTGAATTTGAATGTTTCCTTTAAACCTGTTTGACTCATATTCTGTAATGGTGATGTACATTTGGGCGTTTACACGTTCATTTTCCTTATACACCCGATTCGTCCATTTGTTCTTGTTCACAAAATCATTTAACGAGCGCTCCAATGTTCTGAATACCTGCTGATTGGTCTGTGCTACCTGGTCAGAATTTACCGTTATCGTACAGCTCAACTCTTGTGATGAAAGAGGTACAAGCGAAACAATAAAAAGAAAGGCAAAAAGGAAACTACGCATGTAACCGAATTAAGATTTCGTTCATTATATCCACGGCTACTTCTGCCTTGGTTTTTAATTCAAACGCTTTTATCTCCGAATTCTTATCCAAGAAGGTTATTTTATTCGTGTTACCAGCAAATCCAGCCCCTTTGTCATTTAAGGAGTTTAAAATAATGGCATCTAAATTCTTCTTGATTAGCTTGCCTTTGGCATTCTCCAATTCATTCTCAGTTTCGAGTGCAAACCCCACTAAAAATTGATTGCTCTTAATTTTGCCCAAGGATAAAAGAATGTCCTTGTTCTTAATCAAATCAATTGTAAAATTGTCCCCGTCTTTTTTGATTTTCTGAGAGGATATGGTCTTGGGTCTATAATCAGCCACAGCGGCGGCACAAATTACAATATCGCTATTTTCAAAGTGTTTGTGTGCAACGGTATACATTTCAGCAGCCGAAACGACATTAACCAAGGTTATTGATTCATGATTTATTGACAAACTTGATGGACCTGAAATCAGAACAACTTCCGCCCCTAAGCCAGCAGCCACCATGGCCAATTCATACCCCATTAAACCTGATGAATGGTTGCCAATGAATCTTACTGGGTCAATAGCTTCATGAGTAGGACCTGCAGTAATCATAACCTTTTGGCCTTTCAAGGGTAAATCTTGTGACAAATGTTCCTTTAAAAATGCAACTATACTCTCAGGCTCAGCCATTCGGCCTTCGCCGTGCAAACCACTTGCAAGTTCACCGGTAGTAGCCGGAATCATGATATTTCCGAAGGATTTTAACTTGTCGAATGAGTTTTTGGTAGATTCGTGTTTGTACATATCCAAATCCATCGCAGGGGCATAAAATACTGGACATTTAGCTGAAAGATATGCTGCCAACAACAAATTATCACAAGTACCATGGGCCATTTTTGATAATGTATTGGCCGTTGCCGGCGCAATGATCATAAGGTCGGCCCAAAGTCCTAGATCTACATGATTGTTCCAATCTGTTTCATTACCATTTTCTTTGACGAAAGAGGTTAACGCAGGATTCTTTGAAAGTGTTGCTAAAGTAAGTGGAGAAACAAAAGAACTGGCGCTTTCTGTCAAAACAACTTTGACATTAGCGCCAGCTTTTATTAATAAACGTACGAGAAATGTAGTCTTGTAAGCAGCAATTCCTCCAGTTATGCCTAAAAGGATATTTTTGCCATCTAACATATTACTCTGTGTCTTTCTCTGTATTTCTATGGTATATCTTGTCCATTAACCACTCCTCTACTGCCATGGCATGGGGCTTAGGAAGTTTTTCGTAGAATTTGGACACCTCAATCTGCTCCTTATTTTCAAAAACCTCTTCAAGACTATCGCTATAAGTAGCAAATTCCTCTAACTTTTCCAGAAGCTCTTTTTTGATTTCAGAATTAATCTGAATAGCTCTTTTAGCGGTTATTGAGATAGCTTCATATATATTATCTGTCTTTTCATCGAACTCGTTTTTATTGAGTGTTACCGTTGTAACTGCCGCTTTTGAGTTTTTAAGATCATTCATGTTCATAATTACAGCTATTTTATTTTGTTTCTTTTTCTTCGTTTATGATCGTACTACCTAAATTCTTTTCAATTTTCTTAAGCAATTTTGCCGCATCATCAGCATATTTGGTATCAGGAAACTGCCTTTTAAGCACATTATATGCTGTTTTTGCGTTTTCCAATCGTTCTGGTTTCAGTCGTGCTAAACTATTTAAACCAAATTCCGATGCAGACTCAAACTTCAAGTATAAAGCTTCTTCCCTATAGATCGATCCAGGATAGTCCGAAATGAAATTGTCAAAAGCAGCCATTGCCGGCGTTAAGAACGAATAATCAAAATGTCCAAGCTTATTAAATTGTTTACCTATCTCAAAGGCCTTTTTTTCCTTTTTAGTGGTCAACTCCTTGGCCATAACATTGGCTTCAGCAAAATATTCCGAATCGGGGTACGCATTTATAAAACTTTGTAGTTTAACTAAGGCTTTGTCAGTATCCGTTTGATCCAGGGAATGTGCCGGAGAGAGTTTGTAATAACTCTTCGCCCCTAAAAATCCCGCTTGAGCAACTTTTTCACTTTTCGGATAAGATTTAATAAATCGTTCAAATTGATAGCCTGCCATATTGTAATCCTTTCTCTCAAAGTATGTATTTGCAAAAAAGAACATTACCCTTTCGCCCTGCGGTTTACCAACATATTTTGGTGCAATCTGCTCGAACAAACGATTTGCGCGTTTGTAATCTTCGGCATCATAATACTTTTGGGCAAGGTCATACTTAGCCTTAACATCCTCGTTTTTCAATACCTTTTGGTACTCATTACATGATGATAACACAACGACCAAGACAAGAAAAGATATTAGTTTCCTCATTTTAAAAAACATTTTGCAAAATTAGGGATTCTAGACGGATATAAAAAACAAAATTTAAGCCACTAAAATAGCATGCTGAAATTACTCTGTGCCCCTATTTGGCTTAGATTTAACGTTCTTTGGAAAACACCCTATACGCGAAGACCTGCGTAGGGCTTAATAAACTCTTGAATTTTGTCCTTAAGGTTCTTCGTAGCTTCAACTAAAGGCAATCTAACTATGCCCGTAGAAAGACCAAGTGCCTCAAATACCGATTTAATACCAGCAGGATTTCCTTCTTCAAAAATAAGCTCCATGCCCTCTTGCATTGCGTACTGCAGTTTATATGCGGCATCTACACAAGCATTCAATCCCAACTGTATCATGTTTGAAAATTCATTCGGGAGCCCTTGTCCTAAAACAGAAATAACCCCAGATCCTCCAGCTAAAACGGTGGGTAATGCCGTCATATCATCCCCAGAAATTACCATGAAATTCTTTGGTTTTTCCTTGATAATCCGCATTACCTGGATCATATTTCCCGAGGCTTCCTTGATTGCGATTATTTTCTTGGCATCTTTGGCCAAACGAACAACTGTTTCTGGCAAAACATTACTACCCGTGCGACCGGGTACATTATAAATAATAATCGGTAAAGGGGAATTCTCGGCAATCGCCATGAAATGTTGATAAATACCTTCTTGTGTTGGTTTATTATAATATGGGGACACTGAAAGAATGGCATCGAAAGCACTTAAATCTTGATTTCTTATAGTTTCAATTACAGCTAAGGTGTTATTGCCTCCTATTCCCAGAACGAGCGGCAAACGACCTGCATTCGCACTGACAATGGTAGAAATTACCAATTGTTTTTCAGTTTCGGTCAGTGTTGCTGTTTCAGCGGTTGTTCCTAGGGCAACTAAATAATTTATACCCCCGTCAATACAATGATTTACAATGTTTGTCAAAGCCATTGTGTCTACAGAAAGATCTTCATTGAATGGAGTGACCAAAGCTACTCCCGTACCAACCAATTTGTCCATTATTCTATTTCATTTAGGACTCTCAAATATTTCTTGAGTTCCAGTTTAAATGTTTTAAAATCCTTTAGGGGTAAACCTAATATCAAATCATTCAATTTTTGATCAACTTCTTTAAATCCCACCCTAACACGAGCTTTGGTTTTTACCGTCATCAATTGTAACAATAGATTTTCCTCATTATAATAGTTAACCAATAAATCATATTCTCTAGTCAAAAACTCCAATGCGTAACTATTCTCAATCGCTCCTTTCCAGCCTAAATCCTTATCTGAAAACACAGGTGTCGAATAGGGCGAATTCTTATCATAATAACTTTTGTACCCAATTATTTTTACCGCATTGGGTCTTAATTTATATTCATCGACAAACTCAAAAAAAAGTTCTGGCTTGTCAAAATTATCTAAATCAACGATACAGCCAATTGAGGTAATTCCACTGCTCCTATCTACTGTAGGGGCCGTTTTTGACAGTTCTTCCTGTAAAAACTTTACGCCAGATTTGTGTTTGAATTTATCTTTTAATCCTTTTAAAAACATGTATTTTTACATTTACACAAATGTAAATAATAAACACTCATCTTTATGGGGCTAATTTAAAAACTATAATGCATTTAAAAATAAAACATTTTGTTATATTTATAACTATTATAAGTTTCATCTCCTGTAAACAAAAGAATAGTGACCTAACGAAAATCAAGGGTAAGCAGATTCCTATAGACAGTAAGCATGTTGAAAAAGTTTCGATAGAAGAATTTGTATCACCTTACAGAAAAAGAATCAATGAGGTGTTGGACAGTACTTTGGCCTATGCCCCAAATACGATATCAAAGACCGATGGTGAGTTCAACACAACTGCAGGCAATCTAATGGCCGACATAGTACTTTCTGAGGCCAATCCTATATTTAAATCCCGTACCGGAAAGGAAATCGATTTTGTGTTATTGAATCATGGTGGAATACGCTCCATTATATCGGCTGGTAAAGTTAGTGCGCGTAATGCTTTTGAAGTCATGCCTTTTGAGAATAATATTGTGGTGGCCGAAGTCAAGGGCACCGATGTTGAGGACATGATTGTATTTTTAATTAAATCTGGTAGGGCCCACCCTATTGCCGGGCTGCAAATTGTTCTTGATAAAAACAAAAAACTACGATATGCTAAGATCAATGGGAGAACAGTACATCCCGAAAAGACTTACTATGTAGCCACATCAGATTACTTGGTTTCTGGTGGGGATAATATGGGATTCTTCAATAATAATACCTCAGTAACAGATACTGATTATTTGATTCGTAATGCCATGATAGACTATTTTAAGAAAGTGGACACCTTAGCACCTAAAGTTGATAATAGATTTTTCATGAATTAATATGGATAGAAGAAAATTTATACGTAAAACCACTGCCACTGGGGCGTTTGTTGGTCTAGGTGGATTGTCATTGCAATCTTGTATAGGTGAAACAAAAAAACACCTTACCATTTTGCATACCAACGATGTGCATAGCCATATTGATGCTTTCCCTAAAAGTCACTCGAACTTTCCAAATTTGGGAGGTCTGGCGAGAAGAGCCACTTTGGTCGATGCAATACGACAAGAAAATCCAAATACCCTATTGTTTGACGCCGGGGATATATTTCAAGGCACTCCCTATTTCAATTTTTACGGGGGCGAGTTGGAATTCAAATTGATGAGCATGCTCAAATACGATGCCGCTACTATTGGAAACCACGATTTTGACAATGGTTTAGACGGCCTTTACGCACAATTACCACATGCTTCGTTCGAACTGCTTTCTGCCAATTACGATTTTAGCAACACCATAATGAACGGGCATGTTAAGCCTTACAACATCTATTTGGTCAATGGACTGAAAATCGGTGTTTACGGCTTAGGAATTGGGCTAGAAGGCCTTGTCACTAAAAAACTCTACAAAGAGACCCAATACTTAGACCCCTTTGAAATAGCCACGGATATTGAAACTAAACTAAAAGAAGAGGAATATTGTGATTTGGTCATTTGCCTTTCACATTTAGGCTATCATTATAAGGATACTGAAAGACCGGATGACCTAAAATTGGCGAAGAAAACAAAATATACCGACTTGATCATTGGTGGTCACACCCATACTTTCTTGGATAAACCAACAGTAACAAAAAATGGGAATGGAACCAATATCTTGGTCAATCAAGTAGGTTGTTTTGGAATTAACCTAGGTAGAATTGACTTTTATTTTGAAAGTGGGAAAAGCAAACAGTCAACAGGTACGAGCATTATTGTTTAAAAATCTGTAGAAGATAAAATGTACTCAACGAGTTCCTTTAATTCTTCCTTAATTGAAATCTTTGGGAATGGCTTGTGGGCTTTACCATACCAATATCCCGCATTGAATTCATCACCCTCTTTCCTGTGCAGATAGGCATGGATCCAACTTCCTAAGTCACTATGCAATTCCTGTACAATGTCATGGGAAAAATCCCAATTGCCTTTGGCATCAAACCAAAGTGCCTTTAGTGCTAAAGGCCATTCTCTTGGAGGGTTTTCACGACTCAGATTTTTAAGGAAATGATTATAATCCACTGGTTTCATACTGTACATTTTTTAACTAATTTGCCCACGGTCAACCCTTGAACAATTATAGAGAAAACCACTACTATATACGTAATCACTAAAAACAAATCGCGGTGCATATCATGGGTTAGCCCTAGTGCAAGTGCAATTGAAATTCCACCCCTTAATCCACCCCAAGTCATTATCAGATTGGTATTGGGCACAAAATCCAATTTCTCTTTAAAAAAGCTAATCGGTAGTAGTAATGATAGGTACCTGCAAATCAAAATTATCGGAATGGCCAAGAATCCCGCAATTACATAGTCAAGTTTAAAAGCCAATACGACCATTTCCATACCAATTAAGACAAACAACACCGTGTTTAACAGAATATCTATCAATTCCCAAAACTTATCTACATATGTTTCTGTGATTTCGGACATGGCACTATCACGAAATGTATCATTACCCACTACCAATCCCGCCGTTACCATGGCCAAAGGGGCGGATAAATGGAATTTTTGAGCAATTACGGTGCCTACCATTACCGTAGCCAGTGTTATGATTACCTCTATATCGTAATCATCTATGGACCTCATTAGACGGTATGTGATCCAACCTAAAAACAAACCTAGGGTAATACCTCCGATAACCTCAATACCAAATAATTCCAATACATCAATGGCAGTAACATTTGTATTTCCTGAAGATGCAAATTGGAATATGGTAAGGAAAACAACCACACCTACCCCATCATTGAAAAGGGATTCTCCAACGATTTTTGTTTCCAACTTTTTTGGAACACCCGCCTTTTTTAAAATACCAAGTACGGCAATAGGATCGGTCGGGGAGATCAAGGCACCAAATAGTAGACAGTAAATATAGTCGACGTTCATATTAAAGACCATCAACAGATAATAAACAACTGTACCAACTAAAAATGTAGACACCAGTACACCAACTGTTGAGAACATCAAAATAGGCCATCGTTGTACATGTAAATGTTGGAAATTGGTATGCAGCGCACCTGCGAAAAGTAAGAAACTCAGCATTATGTCCAACAGCACAGTCTTAAAATCAATCTGGGTAATAATATATTTTTCGGCATTCAAAAGTGTATCATCAATATAGCTTAATACGAAAACTCCCAAAGTGAACAATATGGTAATAACCATAAGACCAATGGTATTGGGAAGCTTAAGAAAACGCACATTGATAAAACCAAATACCGCTGAAAGAAAAACAAGTACTGTGGTTATTAAAAAGTAATCCATATCTATAATCCAATTAAAACCTTATTCATACAAAACTAGTCGTTATTGCTCACCGTAACCACGTATCCGGACTTAAATGAAACATTTTTTTCCATCCTTGAACCGACTCTGAGTCATACAGTTGCAGATTAGGAAATGGAGTGGTTATAGCATAATGCAAGTGCGGTGCCTTTCCTTTGGCATTACCAGTATCACCTACAGTACCCAATACAGTTCCTGGTCTTACAGGTTGAAACGCAAAAGCGTTATACGAATCCAAATGGGCATAATAATGGAAACGCCATTTTGGTCCTAAAATCATAACCGACTTCCCCCCTTTGCCCCCTTCGTGGGTATAGACCACAATTCCGTAGGTAGATGAAATTACATTTGTACCCCTTTCTGCAAAGATATCAATGCCCTTATGTGTAATGGAAGTACCCCAAGGATAAGCCCAAAATGAATCTTTTGCCCAACTTTGGGTAGTAGCCTCACTTACGGGAATAACCATTTGCTGAGGTATTACAAACCCGATAACCAGGATCAAAGCAAGAACCCAAAACCATTTTTTAAAATATCGATAACGCACTAAAAATGCTATTGAGGACAACAGTGCGTACCAAAAACGCCTTGTGGTATTGGTTATCATAATTGAATTATTAATTCAACATATTAAGAAAGTCCTGCTCAGATATAATGGGTACTCCCAAACCTTCTGCCTTAGTACGCTTACTTGGCCCCATTTTATCGCCAGCCACTAAAAATGATGTTTTTGAGGATATGGAGGAGCCTACTTTGGCCCCATTATCCTCAATCAATTTTTTTAGTTCATTTCTACTTAGCGATTCAAAAACACCTGAGACTACGAAAGTCTTCCCTTTCAAAATTTCAGTTTGGTTTAAAAGTTTATCCGCCGATAACTCAAATTGTAAACCGTAACTTTTCAAACGGTCAATATTCTCTAGATTTCTTTCATTTTGAAAAAACTCTACCACACTATGGGCTATACGTTCCCCGATTTCATCAACGCCCTTTAACCCTTCAATGGAAGAACTCATTAAAGCATCAATATTCTTATACGCCTTTGCCAACTTTTTGGCGACGGTCTCGCCAACAAATCGAATGCCCAAAGCAAACAAAACCCGTTCAAAAGGAATCTTAACCGATTGCGCCACTCCACTTACCAAGTTCTCCGCAGATTTTTCGGCCATACGTTCCAAAGGCATTATCTGCTCTTTGGTCAAGATGTACAAATCAGCATAATTGCGAATGAGGCCTTCTTTAAAGAGCAATTCCACAGTTTCTCCGCCCAAGCCTTCAATATCCATGGCCTTGCGTGAAATAAAGTGTTGAATACGTCCGGTAATCTGGGTAGGACAACCATAAAAATTAGTACAGTAGTGCTTGGCATCGCCTTCTGTGCGCACTAATTCAGTGCCGCATTCTGGGCAGTGGGTGATGTATTTGGTTGGTTGCGAATTAGCAGGGCGTTCTGATAAATCAACACCAATTATTTTTGGAATGATCTCACCACCTTTTTCCACATACACTGTATCACCTTCGCGAATATCCAATTTTTCAATTTGATCGGCGTTGTGCAAAGAAGCCCTTTTAACAGTCGTCCCTGCAAGCAAAACAGGCTTCAGATTCGCCACTGGTGTAATTGCTCCTGTTCGCCCGACCTGATAGGTTATTTCATTTAATACAGTGCACACCTGCTCTGCCTTAAATTTATAGGCCATTGCCCAGCGTGGTGATTTAGCGGTATACCCCAACTCATCTTGATGTTGAATACTGTTTACTTTAATTACAACCCCGTCAGTCTCATATGGAAGGTCATGACGATGTACATCCCAATGGTGAATGAAAGCCAATACTTCATCTGTAGTCTTACATAACTGGGCTATTGCAGGTATTTTAAAACCCCAGTTTCGGGCCTTTTCGAGCATTTGATATTGTGATGTAATACCTGTGTTAGGGCCAACTATACCATATAACAAGCAATCTAACGGACGTTGGGCCACAGCTGCACTATCCTGTAGCTTTAAACTACCTGAGGCCGTATTCCTAGGATTCATATAAGGGTCTTCCCCTGCCGCAACACGTTCCTCATTCATTTTTGCGAAGCCGCTTAAGGGTAAGATGATCTCCCCTCGAATATCAAATTTTTGGGGATAATCACCTATTAGTTGTAGTGGTACAGAACGAATGGTTTTTATATTAGTGGTAACCTCATCACCTTGAAATCCATCACCTCTGGTAACGGCCTTAACTAATTGGCCATCTTCATAAGTGATGCTTATTGAGGCCCCATCATATTTGAGCTCGCAGGTAAATGCTATCTCCGCATCGTCAAGTATTCGTTGTATACGCTTTTCCCAATCCTCCAAATCTTCTTTTGAATACGAATTATCCAAAGAGTACATTCGATGTTCGTGAACTATTGTATTAAAACTCTTGGTGATATCACCACCAATGCGCAAGGTTGGCGAAGTAGCATCATAAAACTCAGGGTATTTCGCCTCAAGATCCTGTAGTTCCTTTAATTTCATATCAAATTCATAATCTGATATGATTGGATTATCCAAAACATAATAATTGTGGTTATGCTCCCTTAATTCTTGTCGCAGCGCTTCTACTTTTTCCTTTATAGTCATTTACACTTGGTCTTTTTTAATCCACTTCGGCAATGTTATCGGCTCATATTCTTCCATCTTTTTTAAAAGCCCTTCAATGGTGTCATCGACTAACAGCATGCTATAATTTTCTATTTTAAGGAATCCCTGGGCAACCATTTTGCGTAGCATCTTCAACAAATCATCATAGAAGCCATTGGTATTCAGTATTCCTATAGGCTTTTGGTGAAGACCTAATTGTGCCCATGTGATCATTTCGAACAGCTCTTCCAAAGTTCCATACCCTCCAGGAAGTGTAATTATACCATCAGACATTTCATGCATTAGCAATTTTCGATCGTGCATGTTCTCGGTGACAATCAATTCTGTTAATCCGGTATGAAAAACTTCTTTGAACTTTAAAAATTCAGGGATAATGCCTATCACATTTCCGTCATTGTCCAAGGCGCCCAAGGCTACCTTCCCCATAACACCAATTTTTGCAGCTCCGTAAACCAAGGTCGTTTTGTTTTGGGCCAACTTCTTTCCCAATTCATATGCATCACTTAGTATTTGAGCATCATTTCCCTCGCTGCTGCCACAAAAAACAACTATACTTTTCATAGGTATACTAACTTCAATTTTTGAGTTTGCCTTTTAGCATTCTATCATTACCAAACATATCCTTATGAAGTACCACTTCGGTAAAATCATTCTCGAACAGTGCTTTTGTTTCTTCACCCAGGTATTGATTTATTTCAAAATATAACCAGCCCTCTTTTTTTAAATTCGTTTTGGCGAATTCAATGATCTTTTGATAAAAAACCAGAGGTTCATTGTCTTCAACGAACAATGCGATATCAGGTTCATTTTCACTAACGTTTAGTTTTATTTTATTTTTTTCTAACCTCCTAACATAAGGAGGGTTGGAAACAATTATATCATACTTTTCTTTAAGTAAAACATCAATCAATATATCAGCCTGGATGAACTCAACTTTCACCTCATTTAATAAAGCATTTTGCTTAGCAACTTCTAATGCTTTGTCTGAAACGTCCAGTGCTTTTACTTGGGCATTTTTCAAAAATTTTGCCAATGATATGGCTATGCATCCGCTTCCTGTTCCAATGTCCAATATATTAATTTCCTCAATCTCCGACACCTCATAATCACCAATTATCCATCGCACTAATTCCTCCGTTTCTGGTCTAGGAATAAGGACATTTTCATTTACCATTAATTCCAAGTCCATAAATTGGGTACCGCCCAGAATATATTGTATTGGCCTTTCCAAGCGCAATTGACTCAAAGCCTCGAACAGGGGCTGCTCTTCGGTCTTAGTAATTACCAGATCGGGATTCAAGGCCAATACAAAGCGCTCCAAATCCAAATAATGCTCAATCACAAGATAAAAAAAGCTATCAACTTCATCTTTTGGATAAAAAGCATCAAGCTCGCTATGGTAAATATTTTTGATTTCCCTCAAGAGCATATTCAAAGTTGTTTCAACATCCAAATCTGACATGATTACTGACCAGTCTTGTCTATATGATCACCGTTTGCATATTTTGCTAAACCGATATGTTTTAAAGTCCTATTTTAGCGGAGTGAAGATACATGAAATAAACTTTTATAATAAATGAAAAGAGCATTTTTCGTCTTGATGTTATGTGTGTTTTTCTCTGGATGTAATTTCAATAAAAAACCTGAGTTTATAGGAGTAGACAACATCGGTGTTGTGAAAGCAGATTTAGATACGATAAATCTCAAGGCCGATGCTATTTTTAAAAACGGAAATGACTTAGGCGGAACATTGCTCACGGATGAAATCCAAGTATTCATTGATGATGCTTATGTCGCAACAGTTTCTTCAGAGGCATTTAACGTTCCTCCAAGGGA
>JAAETN010000484.1 GCA_024228355.1 Maribacter sp.
CGAGATAGTTAAAATTAAAATTAAAATTCCTAAAAATCGATGAACTTTACATACTGTTGACTTTGTACCATCCTCAAATTTAGACCGAAGGGTCTTTTGCAGGATAGTAATGCTCAGATTTTGCCCTTTCTAGGTCTTTAAGATGGGTTTTAGAATGTTCGTTTAATTTTTGTTAGTTTATAGTTATGAGTATTATATTTTTCTTCGAAAACTGAGAACCCCCGGCTTATGAGTGTGCCGTTATGTGGATATGGTTGAATATGAGGTTCATTTCCGGTTGCCGGACAGTGCTACGTTATGCTAGACCAAAAGGTGTTAATATTTTAGGTTTAGGCTTAGGGGACCACAATAATTCATGTATTTGGTCTCCTGATACCAAAAATTGTTCCCGCAATCGAAAATATCAGTTTTCTGGTCTCAGCTTGTCAAATGTGAATAATTGTCAGTTTTTTCTGCGATCATAAGCCTGAATCGATTATCAGTGTGACAAAGTCTACTTTGCAGATTATTGTAATAGACGAATAATACGCGTTTCTCGTTTGAAATCATAATGAAATTTTCTCTTGGGTATCAACCATGGAAGGGCCAAAATCTCAAAATCTGCTGTATCGTGAAAACTCAGTGGTGGACAGGGAAACGAACTTTCTCGTATCATTCGAATACTTCAGGAACGTTTGCATTAGATATGTCATAATCTACAGTAATAACTCCTGATTCGTCCATATCCATGTCACATGCATCATCATCTGAACTTGTACAATCACCATTGTTTGAAATTACTATAGGACTATGCAATCGTACAATGGGCTGTACCTTTATTTTAAACATTTCAAGGCATCGAAAATCTTTGCAGGTCTGACTACACCTTCATACTTTCCAGAAATGTATGGTGTTTTTTATTCGGTCAATGCTATTCTTGAATAACTTGGAATATTTGAAACAATATTAGGTGCCACATGGTAGGATGAATTTAGAGACTATGGGACTTCTTCGACTCTACGGACACTGCTGTAGTTTCGGAATTGACCGCCACACGGCCGCCGCCGTAAAACATAGATTTTAAAGGAAAACGATTTTAGCGGAAATGGGATACGGTTTTTGTAGAATTATTAGCGTTGAGCTCTTCGGCTACCCCGCCTAACTCGGCAATCCTGAGCAACTTTTGTTTAGGCACCTTGGCGATTTCTAGGGTCTCTGTCGCGATATGGCCGATTTAAAAGCTTTATGGGTTAGAATGAATGAATGTGATATTTTAATCTAATTACTTTAAATCGGCCATATCTCGACAGGGATCCTAGAAAGCGCCGAAATGGTGAACAAAAGTTACTCAAGAGGTTCGATTTAGTTTGGGGTAGCCGCGAGCACAACTCTCATAATTCAGCGAAAACTATTTTTACTTCCGTCCCATTTTCGTTAAAATCGTTTTCTTTGAAAATCAATGTTTTACGGCGATGGCCATGTAGCGGTCATGGTCAATCTCGATGATACAGCAGCGCTCTTTTTCATCCTACCAAGTGGTCTTAAGTATGGTTTCAAATGCAAAGATATTTCAAGAAAAGCGTTGACCAAATTAAAGATCTAGAAAGGGCAAAAAATTTTTGGCATAAACCCCCATAAATGGGTCCCTGTCGGCGAATATGATTCTGGCAAAAAAAACAACGAAATTTGGACCTTAGACCGTCGAGAAATTGCATTACG
>JAAETN010000485.1 GCA_024228355.1 Maribacter sp.
CCTATATATCTTTTTAACGCTCAAGGCTATGATATCATCGATTTGGGCAATATACTTGCTTTTATCCAAGAGCGAGACATCAAAAGTTCCTTCAAGGATTGCTTCTTCATTTTTTGTGAATACCTCTATTGCATCGTTGATTAAAGTGCTTATGGCCAATGCACGGAGGTAACTCAACCGGTCTTCTTTATAGGCCAGCTCATTATACTTTTTGGTGTTAATACGGTCTTTTACCAACTTAATAAGATATTCCAACGCATAGTCCTCAGATATCAGTCCCAAATTAATGCCGTCCTCAAAATCGATTATGGTATAACAAATATCGTCGGCAGCTTCTACCAAATAGGTTAATGGGTGTCTTGAAAATGAAATATCCTTTCCCTTTCGGGTCTGATTAAGTCCTAATTCCTCGGATACTTCTAAAAATGTATCTTTTTCTGACTGAAAAAAACCGAATTTTTTATCTGAAATGTGATTCGTTGGTTTTTTGGGCAATGATTCTTTCGGGTACTTCATAAAAGCACCTAGGGTCGCATAACTCAATCGCAAGCCACCCTCTACTCCTTTTCGGGTTTCTGTCAATAATTTAAACCCATTGGCATTACCTTCAAAATCAATGATATCCTGGTGCTCTTTCGCTGACAATGAACTTTTATATTGTAAGCCATTTCCTGTTTTAAAATACTCCCCAATAGCTTTTTCACCACTATGGCCAAAAGGCGGATTGCCAATATCGTGGGCCAATGCCGCAGCAGCAACGATTGCACCAAAATCGTTGAACTGATATCCAAGCACTTCATTCAATTGGGGGTGTTTTTCCAAAATCTTTTTACCGGCAATACGACCTAAGCTTCTCCCTACTACAGAAACTTCCAGGCTATGGGTTAAGCGCGTATGCACAAAATCGGTCTTTGATAATGGAATTACCTGGGTCTTATCCTGTAAGCTTCGAAATGCAGATGAGAAGATGATACGGTCATAATCAACTTCAAAACCCAAGCGGGTCTCATCCTGTTCTTTCCGTAATCTTTTATACGAATCGCCATGGCGTTTCAGAGATAATAATTGTTCCCAGTTCATAGTAGATTTTGTTCCTGCAAGATAAGTTATTACCTCTTAAAAAATGAGGAAGAATGAGGCACATTAATTATCTTTATATAGGATTATCAGTCGGTTAATAATGATTAAAAATTGATGTTTAAAAAATATTAACTTAACATTGGTTTTAGTTATTTGCAGCGACAAAAATAAATAACACCATGAAAATCAAACTTCTCACCTTAGGGTTATTCCTTACAGGAATTCTAACTTCATTTTCACAAGAAACAAATGCTCCCAAATTTGGAAAAGGACTGTTCAACTTAGTTGGTCAAGACAGCACTTGGACTATGAAAATTGCCTCTCGTATGCAATTTCTTTCAACCAGTACCTGGGATGAAGGAGCCGATAGTGGTTGGGTAAATCCCAATCAAAACTTTTTGGTGCGCAGGGCTCGACTAAAATTCAATGGTTTTGCTTATACGCCAAAACTGAAATACAAATTAGAACTGGGATTATCAAATAGGGATATTTCTGGAGCATCCGATTTTACGAGCAATGCACCTCGATATATTTTGGATGCTGTTGTCATGTGGAATTTCTATGAAAACCTTGAGCTATGGGTAGGTCAGACCAAATTGCCAGGAAATATAGAACGAGTTATCTCCTCAGGGAATTTACAGCAGGTAGATCGCTCTTTATTGAACAGTAGATTTAATATTGATCGTGAATTGGGTATTCAATTAAGGCATCACTTTAATTTATCCGACAATTTCTTGATTCGTGAGAAATTCGCGATCTCACAAGGAGAAGGAAGAAATATTACTTCCGGAAACCTTGGTGGTCATCAATATACTGCAAGATTGGAACTTTTACCTTTTGGTAAATTTGAAAGCAAAGGGGAGTACAGTGGTAGTGACCTTAAAAGAGAGGCAAAACCTAAATTAATGCTTGCCGCCACTTATGATAGCAATCAAAATGCGGTTAAGAACCGAAGCAACCAAGGTTCTTATATGACCAATGATACTGGTTTTTATGAGACCAATATAAATACTTTCTTTTTGGATGCCATGTTCAAATACAACGGTTTTTCCTTAATGGGCGAATATGCCAATAGGGATGCCAAGGATCCTCTAGCCAAAAATGCTGATGGTACACTAACCGGTGATGAAGTACAAGTTGGTGATGCTTTTAACCTTCAAGCGGGGTATCTTTTTCTAAGCAATTGGGAAGTATCAGGAAGATATACCGATATTAATCTTGACCAAGCCATTACTGGAAGAAACCCTGAAACCCAATATACGTTAGGACTTTCAAAATTTATCGTTGGGCACAAATTGAAAGTGCAAACAGATCTCAGTTATTTATCCGTGGATGGTGGAACTGATAGATTAATGTACCGTTTGCAGATGGATGTTCATTTCTAATAAACAATAGAATAATTAGAATAGAGGGCTGATAATGAACGTCTTTTACTGATATAAGTCATATTTTGTATCAACATATATCATCATTTTTATATCTTTTACCAACCAAAATAAATTATGGACAATATTTACTTTTTAATGATCATTGCGCTTGCCGTTTTAGCAATTGCCGATCTCGTCGTAGGTGTTAGTAATGATGCCGTTAATTTTTTAAATTCTGCCCTTGGCTCTAAGGCCATTTCCTTCAAGACCATTATGATCGTTGCTAGTTTAGGTATTTTTTGTGGTGCTGTTTTCTCCAGTGGACTAATGGAAGTTGCCCGAAAAGGAATTTTCGTGCCCGGCGAATTTATGTTCAGTGAGATCATGATTATTTTCATGGCGGTAATGATTACCGACATCCTCTTGCTCGATTTCTTTAATACACTTGGGATGCCTACTTCCACTACGGTATCCATAGTGTTTGAATTGTTGGGTGCTGCAGTAGCTATGGCATTGATTAAAATTGGTGCTGCTGGCGATTCATTCTCCACACTGGTAAATTATATCAATACCACAAAAGCAACAGAAATTATTCTGGGAATTTTGCTCTCGGTCGTGGTGGCCTTCTCGGTCGGTGCTCTGGTTCAGTATGTTTCTAGATTATTACTCTCCTTTAATTTTGAAAGAAAGGCCAAATGGGTTGGAGCTATATTTGGTGGTTTCGCTTTAGCAGCGATTACCTATTTTATATTTATCAAAGGACTGAAAGGCACCGATTATTATGCCGAGATCAAACCTATGATCGAAGGTAAAACCGCTATCATCGTTGCCATTAGTTTTGTGATATGGTCCTTATTATCATACATATTCGTTACTATATTTAAAAAGAACATTTACATATTCATTATTGCCGTTGGTACCTTTGCGTTGGCATTGGCATTTGCAGGTAACGATTTAGTTAACTTTATTGGGGTACCGATTGCGGCGTATCAATCATTCGAAGCATGGACGGCTTCTGGTGTCCCAGCAACAGAATTTGCAATGGACGTCTTGGGCAAAAAAGTACCCACACCAACTTTTTTCCTATTAGTTGCCGGTTTGATCATGGTACTTACTTTATGGTTCTCAAGTAAGGCGAAAAAAGTGGTAAAAACATCTATTGACCTTTCAAGACAAGGGGAAACACAAGAACGTTTTCAACCAAATATGTTATCGCGGAATTTGGTGCGGTTTACAATGTTAGCGGCAAAGTATACTGCTACGGTATTACCTGTTTCCGTTCAAGATAAAATTGATAATCAATTTAAAAAACCGGTCATTGAATTACCAAAAGGCAAAACACATGAATTACCAGCTTTTGATTTGGTACGTGCAGCTGTGAACCTTATGGTTGCCAGTGTATTGATTTCAATTGCAACTTCAATGAAATTGCCGTTATCAACCACTTATGTAACCTTTATGGTAGCCATGGGTACGTCATTGGCAGATAGGGCCTGGGGAAGCGAAAGTGCAGTTTATAGGGTTGCAGGGGTGCTGAACGTTATCGGGGGCTGGTTCTTTACGGCCATCTGTGCATTCATCGCTGCAGGCACCGTTGCCTATTTAATCCATTTAGGAGGAGGTACCATGATTGCGGTTTTGTTATTGTTGGCCGCATTATTATTGATAAGAAACTATATCAGTCATACAAAGAAAACCCGTGAAGTAAAAGCCGAAGATAGTCTAAGAAGAGCCGAGAGTAATTCAATTCATGGGGTAATAGAAGAAAGTGCTGATAATATTTCGAAAGCCCTAAAAAGGGTCAGTAAAATAAATCATACTACTATCAATGGTTTGATCAACCAGGATTTGGACGCCCTTAAAAAAGCAAAGAATACGGTAACTAAACTGGAAAATGAAATTGAGGAATTACAGAACGATATTTTCTATTTCATTAAAGAATTGGATGATTCTTATTTAGGTGCCAGTAAGTTTTATATAGATGTAATTGGCAGTATACAAGATGTGGCACAATCGTCTAGCTTAATTGCCAAAGTGAGCCATAAGCATGTGAATAATAACCATAAAAAGTTAAAGAAAAAACAAGCAGAGGAACTATTGGATATTAATGCTAAATTGGTACATCTTTTCGGCAAAATCAGGGAAGTTTTCGAAGCTAGGACATTTGAAGTAATCGTTCCTGGTATCATTGAAGAAAAACAAGCAATATTGGACAAAGTTCAGGAGGCCATTAAGAAACAAGTTGAACGAACCAGAACTGAGGAATCCAGTCCTAAAAATACGACGCTTTACTTCAGTATTTTATTGGAGACCCAAGATTTGATCAAGGCCAATATGAATATCTTAAGCTTGTATCATGACGAACATAACCGTTCAATTGATCTTATGGACATTGAAGTTATTGAATAGATCAATTTTATTAGTTGGTCCATTTTATAAAAAAGCAGCCTGATGGTACCATCAGGCTGCTTTTTTTATTAACTGGCTTTTTCGAGTAACGAATCTTTTTCACCGTATAAAAGCTCGGCAACTTGAATCAACTTTTTTATCGTATCATTCACGTTATCATTATCATTTACCAATGATGAGGCCATTTCTACAGTAATTAAACCATCCCTGATCAATTTATTGATCGAATCATTTCCCAGGCGCATGGAATTTTTCGCTTCATCTTTCAATACAATCAATTTTGAATAGTATAGTTCCTTTTCGTCCTGTGTCCTAAACAAGTAAATGACCCTTAATACTTTGGCTATTTTCTTCCGAAATTTATCATACTCTTTACTAATGTATTCATTATCTGAATCTAAATAATACGTGACATTTTTATTCAACTCTCTTACGTCCCGAATTATCTCCACCATTTTACGGTTTGCGATGATTATTTCCGATATTCGGTTATTTTGCCTGTTTGATAGTTTTAATCTACTTTGGGCCGTAGTTGCATATTTTATAATTTCACCATAAATGGTCTTTACCTTTCTATAATATAACTCCTCAACATTGGTATGCATATCTTCATGGGACTGCTTTACGATTTTCTTCAACTTCAAATCAGACTTAATATCTCCCAAGTGAATATTCAGTGCATGGGCCACTATTTCAAAAATTGCTCTTTTGAAGAGGTATTTTGATTCTTTTCTTAATGCCGAAATGGCCGAAGCAGGAAATTCAAGTATGGACTCGTTCAAATATTTTGGTTCTTGAATGTCTTTTTCTTCTTTTTCCTTGAAAATTCTAAGTAGCATTTTTTCCAGGTACTTAATAAAAGGAATCATTAGAAGTACACCAATTAAATTGAAAATGGTATGAAAAAGGGCAAGTTTTAAGGTATAATCAGTAGTGGAAATTCCAATAGCATCAGATATTATATTAACCAAATTCGCTAAAGGATAAATAAATGCCAATGCAACCAACCCAGTAACTACGTTGAAAATCAAATGGGCGCCAGCAAGTCGCTTTCCTGCCACATTGGAACTCAAAGAACCTAATACTGCTGTAATTGTTGTGCCGACATTGGCACCAATGGCCAAGGCCAAAGCATTTTCATAATCAATCTGTCCGGCAGACAATGCGGTAAGTATCAAGGCTAAGGTTGCACTACTCGATTGAAGTATGGTGGTAATAAGAATTCCCACTCCCGTATATATAATAACACCTAAGAATCCGGGTACCGCATACTGTGTCAAATCAATGTACTCTTTAAAAACATCGAACCCTTCTTTCATATAATGAACGCCCAGAAAGAAAAACCCTAAGCCAGCCAGTACATTACCAATGCCTTTTAAGGATGTTTTCTTTTGAAAAGAAAATATTATCCCGAAGATCAGCATGGGCATTGCCAATGCCGATATTTTTATTTTTAATCCAAAGCCCGCTACCAACCATGCTGTTGCGGTAGTACCTAGATTCGCGCCGAAAATCAAGCCTAAGCCACCTGCTAAACTAATCAACCCAGCACTTATAAAAGAAATAGTTATTACCGATACCAAAGAACTAGACTGAATCAATGCGGTTACGAAGGCCCCAACAGAAATACTTTTATATAGTTTGTCTGTGGCTTTCTTCAGCAGATTTTGTAAGGGTCCTTTTGTGAATACCCTAAAACCTTCCTCCAACATGATCATGCCAAAAAGTAATATGGCAACACCAGCAGCTATAGTCTTAAAGTTTGGATTATAAATCAATACAATGGCCAATGCCAGCAATAAAATATAAAATAAGGATTTTCGGAACATGTTAAAACACTTTTATTTTTGAAAGGAAATCTTCAATATCTGATGTACTATACTACGCTGCTTTTGAACCTATATTTTCCAACAGATAATCTTTTTCACCATAGAGTAAAATAGCAACCTCAATAAGTCTTTTAATGATATCATTTACATTGTTATTATCATTGACCAATGATGAAGACATATCAACGGTGATTAAACTTTCACGTATTAACTTGTTGATGGAATCCGTTGTTTCATGCTTGCCTTCTTTAGCTTCATTTCTAAGTTTTATTAGCTTTTCATAGTATTGTCCTTTGTCTTCTTGGGTCCTGAATAGATAGATGATACGTAATACCTTTACAATTTTTTTACGAAACTTATCATATTCCCTACGCATATGCCTATTATCAGAATTTAAATAAAAGGATACATTCCTGCCAAGTTCCTTGACATCATTAATTATTTCGACCATCTTACGGGTCGCAATCTTAATTTGTGAAACCCTAAGATTTTCGCTCTTACTCAACTTTAAATCACTTTGCGCCGTGGTTGCATACCGTATAATTTCCCCATAGATATTTTTTACTTTGAGATAGTATAATTCACGAACATCCGTTTTAAAATCCTCTTTGGATTTCTTAATCACCTTTTTCACCCTAAGATCTGATGTAATATCCTCGCGATGTATATTCAGGGCATGGGCAACTATTTCAAAAATCGCATTTTTAAATAAATATTTTGACTCATTTACCAAAGAAATGAGCAGGGTTTCGGGGTATTTTAAAACTTTTTCAGTTAAGTATTTTGGCTCATCAATCTCCTTTTCAGGTTCGATTTTGGCGGGAACCATTTTTTCGACAATCTTAGCAATGGGCTTTATAAACCAAACAAGTACAAAAGTGTTGATGATATTAAAACAAGTATGGAACAGTGAGAGGGCGACTGGTATGGCAGCAGCACTTAAATATGGAGATTCCGAACCGGTAAAGCTAACGAGCCACTCAACAAATTTTAAGAAGGGATAGAAAAGAACCAGGACCCAGATAACACCGATAATATTAAAAATCAGATGGGCTCGTGCTGTTCGTTTTGCATGAAAATTAGCCACGATTGCCGCAAGATTTGCAGTAATAGTAGTGCCAATATTTTCGCCCAAAACCATAGCGGCAGCAAGTGGAAAAGGTATCCAACCCTGTGCTGTCATAATTAATGTGAGCGCCATTGTCGCACTTGAAGATTGAATTATTATGGTAAGTAGTGTGCCAATTGCCAGAAATAGCAGCACAGACCAAAAGCCCAGATCTGTATACCGTTTCAAGAATTCTAGAATTTCGGGGTTTTGCTTAATATCGGGAACCGCATCCTTTAGAAACTGCAGTCCAATGAACAAAACCGCGAATCCTATTATAAATCCACCCCAATTTTTTAGGTTTTCCTTTTTTGCAAAGGTGAAAGCAAATCCCAACCCAACAAGAGGTAAAGCTATTGCGCTCATACTGACCTTAAATCCCAGGATGGTGATTAGCCAAGCGGTAATCGTTGTACCGATATTGGCGCCCATAATGACACTTATCGATTCTGTCAATGACAGTAAAGAGGCATTGGAAAAACTAACCACCATTAAAGTAGTGGCAGAAGAAGATTGAATTACCGACGTAATAAAAAACCCTGTGAATATTCCCAAAAACTTGTTGGAGGTCATTGTGGCAAGGATTTTTCGCATTTTATCCCCCGCCAAACTCATTAGAGCATCACTCATTACTTTCATTCCAAATAAGAACAGGCCCAATGACCCAAACAATTGCAATACCTCGTAAAGTCCGTAATTCACAGTGTATATTATATGTTAAGTTAACGTAAATATAATGTAAATTTAGAGTAAATGAAATTGAAGAAGGGCAATTATCAATTATGCATCCAAGGTTGCTTTTCTTTTTGATTTTCTACACTTCAAAATTTCAGGATTCGATAAAATTGGATTAAAGAAGCCCACAAAGCAAAACTGAATATCATAAAAAGTAAAGGCCATTAATTGATAACATTTAGGTTACATTTATTTTAAGGATTTGAAGTACGTTTGCATGTTACTTTCAATAATTGTGTATGGACAATATTTACCTTCTGATGATTATTGCATTGGCTGTACTGGCCATTGCTGATTTAGTGGTAGGTGTTAGCAATGATGCTGTTAATTTTTTGAATTCCGCCATAGGGTCAAAGGCCATTTCGTTTCGCACTATTATGATTGTAGCAAGTGTTGGAATTGCCTTTGGTGCTATTTTTTCTAGCGGTATGATGGAAGTTGCCCGAAAAGGAATCTTTAATCCAGGGGAGTTCATGTTCAGTGAGATCATGTTCATTTTTATGGCCGTGATGATTACTGATATTCTTCTATTGGATTTCTTTAATACCCTAGGTATGCCCACCTCAACCACAGTTTCAATAGTATTTGAACTCTTGGGAGCAGCCGTTGCTATGTCTATTATTAAAATTTGGGGTGCTGGTGGTGATTTTACTGACGTAGTGAATTATATAAATACCTCAAAAGCATTACAGATTATAATGGGTATTCTACTCTCTGTTGTATTCGCATTTTCTATTGGCGCCATCGTTCAATGGGTGTCCAGGCTTTTATTATCCTATAATTTTGAGAGAAAAGCCAAATGGGTTGGAGCACTTTTTGGGGGTGTTGCATTATCTGCTATCACCTATTTTATTTTAATGAAAGGTATAAAAGGTACGGCTTACGCTAGTCAAAGTTTTAAACTTATTGATGGAATGACCATTAAGGATTTTTTAGAGGGTAATGTCTTGAGTATAGTTGTTATTAATTTTCTTTTATGGTCATTCCTATCATTCGTATTAACAACGTTTTCAAAAGTCAATGTGTATAAATTGATAATTGGCGTAGGTACTTTCGCCTTGGCACTTGCATTTGCCGGTAACGATTTGGTTAATTTTATTGGTGTACCTATTGCCGCCTATCAATCGTACGAGGCTTGGTCAGTATCTGGTATCGCAGCGACAGAATTCAGTATGGATATTCTGGCGGCGAAGGTACCTACACCAACATTGTTATTGTTCATTTCAGGTATGATAATGGTGGCTACCTTATGGCTCTCTAAAAAAGCACGTTACGTTGCAGATACAGAGATCAACCTAGCAAGAGAAGGTGAGGCCAAAGAAAAGTTTCAGCCCAACGTTTTATCAAGGGGAATTGTAAGGATGTCCGTTGTGCTTTCAAGGGCATCAACACTTTTACCTAAGTCGATTGCAAACAAGATTGATGCGCAGTTCAATAGACCAATAATTGCTCTTTCCAAAGAAAAAACCTATGAATTGCCCGCTTTTGATATGGTGAGGGCTGCAGTAAACCTCATGGTTGCCGGTATTTTGATATCAATCGCCACCTCCTACAAATTGCCCCTATCCACAACCTATGTTACTTTCATGGTGGCGATGGGCACGTCCTTGGCAGATAGAGCTTGGGGCGCTGAAAGTGCTGTTTACAGGGTTGCCGGAGTTCTCAATGTGGTTGGGGGTTGGTTTGGCACAGCTATTATAGCTTTCATTGTTTCAGGGGCTATTTTGACCATAATAAGCTTTGGTAAAGGAGCAGCTATGGCCGTTCTATTATTTGTTGCAATTTTGTTATTGGCTCGAAATTATATTTCGTACAATAAAAAGTCAAAGGAAATCAAGGCCGAGGATAGTTTGCGAAAAGCCGAAAGTAGTTCTGTACAAGGTGTTATCGAAGAAAGTGCCAATAATATCTCAAGTGTTATCAAACGCACAAATAAAATATACACTAAAACAATCAATAGTTTGGCACGGCGAGATTTAGACCAATTGAAAAAAAGTAAAAAACAGGTCTCGAAACTAACTGGAGAAATTGATGAACTTAGGGATAACCTTTTCTATTTCATAAAAAACCTCGACGAAACCAGTGTTGGCGCAAGTGACTTCTATATAAACATTTTAGGTTATTTAACAGATATAGCGCAATCACTTGATTATATTACAAGAATCAGTCATAAACACGTAAACAATAATCACAAGAAACTAAAATACAATCAGATAAAGGAATTAAAGCAATTGGATTTAGAATTGGAGGAGTTGTTCAACAAGACCAAAAATGCATTTGATAGACGTTCTTTCGAAGAAATAGGAGTCGTACTGACCAATAAACATATCTTGTTCAATATGGTTTCCGATAAAATTCGCAAACAGGTAACAAGAACACGAACTGAAGAATCCAGTCCTAAAAACACTACTTTGTATTTCTCGATACTTCTTGAAACCAAGGATTTAATGAAGGGTACCATTAATCTTCTTGAATTATACTATCATGAACATGATAGTAATATTAAGCCAGCAAGGTTAAGGGAACAGTCTTTTCGAGAGCCAAAGAAAAAGCCTATCTTAGATAGATAAATATGCAGTTATGATAAGGTATTTCTTTGTTTTTATAATCTTCATATGTTTCTCGAGTATAAATGCCCAGGAAATTTCTGCCTCAGCTTTATTGGACAAGGCTATTGCCTATCACGACCCAAATGATCTTTGGGATGTTTTTCAAGGAAAACTATTCATCACCATGAGCTATCCTGACGGAAGGGAAAGACTTAGTGAGGTAGAAATTGATCTTCCTAAGGAATACTTCAGATTAACTTCAACAAAAGAAGATACTATCATTGAACAAACTTTGATAAAAGGAGACTGCACTTTTAAGCTGAACGGAAGTAACTCCATCTCAGATGGGGATATCAAAACACATCGCTTGAGTTGCGAACGCACTCAAATGATGAAGAATTATTATACCTACCTATACGGCCTGCCTATGAAGTTAAAAGATCCTGGCACCCATTTAGATCCTAAGGTGCAAACCAAATATTTCAAAGGAAAAGAATACTTGGTATTAAAGGCAACCTATGACGAGAGTGTAGGTAAAGATGTTTGGTATTTTTATTTCGATCCTGATAATTACGCAATGGAAGTGTATCAATTCTTTCATGAAGAATCTAAAAATGATGGGGAGTATATTCTCTTGAGTGAATTGGAAAACGTAGCCAGTATAAAAATGCCTAAAATTCGAGCTTGGTATTACAATAGTGATGATAAACATTTGGGCACAGATGTACTCACCAAAGCCACATCACTCAAGTGAGCTAATATTAATTATTGTTTTACCTAGGTCATGTTCGAGTTTTGAATCAACATCACCATCTCTCCTAGGCCATATTTACTGGATAAATCATACTATGAACTTTTTGCAAATGAAGAGAAGCTATAATTTTCTATTGTTCATCGCTTTCATTACAAGCGCTATTCTGACCTCGCAGGAACCAATAGACCTGTCAAAAGATTCAAGTAATGTATCAACACCATTTTATTCTGGATTAAATGGTTATTTTTCATATCGCATACCTACTTTGATTCAATCAAAAAAAGCCTTGGTCGCATTCGCCGAGGGCAGAAAAAATTCTACCAGTGATTTCGGCAATATAGACCTGGTTTACCGAAGGTCTACCAACAATGGAAAATCTTGGGAGCCCATCAAAATTTTGGTTGACAAGGATACCATAGCTGTCCAAAATCCTGTGCCCATATTTGTGAAGGAAAAGAACAAGATTGTTCTTTTATTCAACATTACTTCCCAGAGTGAACATGACATATTAAATAATGATTATGACCCTAAGGATGAACGCAAGGCATATGTAACCTATTCCTTTGATGATGGCCAGAGCTGGTCAATACCAAAGGAAATTACAAGGGATGTAAAACTTTCCCATTGGCGATGGCATGCCATGGGTCCAGTTCACGGTATTGAACTAAATTATGGCGACCATAAAGGACGATTGGTAGCGCCAGTGGCAATAAGTATTGAGAAAGGTCAAAAAGCCTACTGTATGGCTTTAATTTATTCAGATGATCAAGGAGAGCAATGGAAGATTGGCGCTATTGACAACGATTTAACTGATGCAGTACAAAGTAACGAAACGACTATAGTAGAATTGACCAATGGCCATATTTACGTAAATACAAGGGACCACCTTGGCGGTTCGCGTGAAAAGAATAGAGGGGAAACCTATAGTTTGGATGGTGGTCTCACATTTACCAAACCCATTATAGAGTCTGATAAATTCCCAAGTCCAATTGTTCAATCTTCGTTATTGCGATGGGATAGTACCTTAGATGGTAAACATGACATGATTCTTTTCTCTACTCCTTCTAATACCAATAAAAGGGAGAACCTTGTGTTAATGGCAAGTTATGATGAATCAAAACATTGGAAACCTCTTTATAAGATACACTATGGCTTCTCTGCCTATTCCGATATGGTGAAATTGAATAAAAATTTCCTTGGTGTTATTTATGAAACTGATGATTACAAAAAAATAAAGTTCAAGCGAATAAAAGTAAAAAGACCTCGATTAATTGAATTTGACTAGAAGGGCTTTAACTCTTTCCAATAATGTTAACCTCGAAACCTAACAGCCTGATTTAGATCATTGTGGAGTTCTGTTTTAGCATTTACTTTTAGCTAATAGATGGTTGACCAAGATAAATTGGTTGACCTAATCATTAACTTAAATCGTAAATCATGAAAAAGTTTATTATTGGTTTGTTTGTCATTGGCCTAACCAGCCCAGTATTTGCACAGGTCCCAAAAGTTGAAAAGTTATCCGAAGTTGTGGTAACCGCTGTCAATTATAAGTACCTTAATGCGACCGATTCCAAAGAAGTGGCGATTCCCGTAAAAATGTTAGAAAGAAAAGCTGCTGCCTATAACGTACAAGATGCTGATTTTTATTCAGATGACTATGACTTTTATACTGTCTCCTTCTTTATTCCAGAAGGAAAAATAGTTGCTGCCTACAATCCAGAAGGTCAAATAATCAGGACTATTGAAAGATTTGAGAATATTAAACTTCCAAGCGCAGTCAGAGATGCCGTTGCTGAGAGATTCCCAAAGTGGACTATCGTTAAAGATGCTTATAGAGTTACTTATAACCAAAAAACAGGTGCAAATAAGAGCTATAAACTTAAACTTAAAAATGGGGACAAAACCATGAGAGTTAAGATAGACGATACTGGTGAATTTCTTTAGAAGATAGCCTTTGATTCAAAGAGCCCGGCTTTTATAAAAGCCGGGCTCTTTTTTATAGAATTTCATCTAGAAATAAAAATCCAAACTGATTCAGATCATTGTGCATATTTGCCTTTGCTATTAATTTTGGCCAAATAAAAGTTAGATTGAACTATTTGATTTAACTATTCATTAATCTTTAAATCTAAAATCATGAAAAAAATTATTATTGCTCTGTTTGTCATTGGCCTAACAAGCCCAGTGTTCGCACAAGTATCGGAAGTTGAACAGTTGTCCGAAGTTGTGGTAAAAGCTGTCAATTATAAGTACCTCAACGCCACCGACTCCAAAGAAATTGCGCTTCCTGTAAGAATGTTGGAACGTAAGGCTGCATCCTATAATGTACAAGACAAAGAGTTTTATGCTGAGGATGACTACCAATTCTATACCATTTTCTTTCGTATTCCAGACGGTACGTTAGTAGCCGCTTACAATCCCGAAGGTAAAATCATCAAAACTTTCGAGAAGTTTAAAAACGCATCACTTCCGAATGCCGTTAGTGTTGCTGTTTATGAAAGATTCCCAAATTGGACAATTGTAAGTGACGTATACCGAGTTACCTATAATGAAAGGAAGGGTGTAAATAAAAGCTATAAACTCAAACTTAAAAATGGTGAGAAAACCATGAAGGTTAAGATTGACGAAAATGGTGTTTTTCTATAATAAATAGAATTCATTGCAAAAAGGGTCTCTCTTTGAACTAAAGTGAGACCCTTTTTTATTCAATTATCTGGATGATTTATCTGTAGAAATTCATCTCGTCCAAATATATCCAAACAGAATGGGATAATAGGGGTTTGATGTTTTTACCTTTCTTGTGGTTCTCTCTAATAAAGGTCGACGAGACTTCCATTATCGGCGCATCAATCTCATGAATCTTTGCGTTATCCTTGAATTGATGTTCTACTTTTCCATTTGATATCCTGGGGTATACATAAATACTATGGTTTTCTAAAATAGCCTCGTAGTTTTTCCATTTATGGAATCCCCTGAGATTATCCTCGCCCATAATCAAGGCAAATTCATATCTGCTTTCATATTTTTCCCCTAGATGAACCAATGTATTGATCGTATAATTGGGCTGAGGCAAGTCAAATTCAATCTTACTGGGTTTTAATTTTGTATAGTTCTTAGTTGCTTCATATACCATTTGGTAACGATGGTGATTACCCAATAAGGTCTTTTTTGTTTTGAACGGACTCATTGGGGTAATTACGAACCAAACCTCATCTAAATCAGAAAACTCCACCATGTGGTTGGCAATTACCAAGTGCCCAATGTGTATGGGATTGAATGTGCCGAAAAATAACCCGATCTTCTTCATTTTACGCCTCCTTTGTAGAAGTTGATGCCCCAACAAATTCAGCAACTAAATCATGGGCCTCCTTAAGAGCTGTGTCCAAATCCAAGTTATTAATAATTTCATCAAACTGAGG
>JAAETN010000486.1 GCA_024228355.1 Maribacter sp.
ACGTTTCTCTATTGGCTTGCTTCTTTTACCGGGATATTCTTTATCAAAACAGTGCTTAGATTACGAAGAAAAAAAAGTGAATAGATGAATAGTATTATAGTTGCAGGAACAGGACGAAGCGGTACTACATGGATTGGGCAAATTATACAATCAGCGTCTAATTACCCATCTGTTTATGAACCTTTACACCTAAAACACGTTCCTGAGGCAAGTTCAATTGCATACCAGTATATAAGACCTGGAAGCAAAAATACAGTAGCTGAGAGGTTCTTTAAAAAGGTTTGTTATGGAGGATTAAGGCGACCATGGACTGATCAGGAAAATCCGGGAGGATGGAGGAGACATCATCTCAGGGGGTTGATGCGTGGGAGACGGGTTGTAAAAATGATACGTGCGAATCTAATGCTTGATTGGCTTAGTGAAACCCTATGTTGTCCTGTTGTGTATGTTCTGAGGCATCCTTGTGCTGTTGCGTTGTCATGGAAAAATCTTGGTTGGGTGCCATGCCTTGACCGTTACCTGGAACAGGCGGATCTTGTGGACGATTACATTGGTCCATTCATAGATAGTATTCGGTCTGCGAAGAATATCGAAAAAATTACAGCAGGTTGGTGCATAGAAAACTGGTGCCAATCGATCAGTTTGCTTCTAATAAATGGATTGTGTGTACATATGAAGAACTTTACACAAATCCTGCACGAGAGGTTGCACGTATTTTGGATTTCTTGGGGCTTAAATGGAACAAATCCGTAGAGAAGGCAATTGTACAGAGTGCTAGAAGCACTAATGAACAAAGTGCTATTAGCAAAGGTAACAATCCTCTGTTGAAGTGGCAGGATGACTTACAGCCAACAGAAATAAGTTCAATTTGTAGAATGATACAAAAATTTGGTATTGATATATATGGGAATGAACCAATGCCTGATATGAAAACATTTAAAGTGTGAATTTAACTAAATACTTATAGAAGTAACTACAGATGAATAATAAACCGTACGCCGTCATGGGTAGTACAAACATATTGCTTTGGATTAAAAATATTTATGTAAGTGTTATTTTTACTCAGTAGTTTCCGGTTAGGTTTTTGCGTGTTCAATTAATGCCTCAAAATTGTCATTTCCGCATGTTTTTCTCGGTAATCCTAAGATGTACGAGCCACCTAGATACTCGATAGAGGGATTCGGGCATGACAAAAACGGTATTCGTAAAAACCTGACCGATCTGCACTGTTTTTTACTGGAAGATTAGACTAATGAAACCAAAAAAAATTCTTTTTCTTGAAAATGGAGTTGGGTATGGTGGGGCTCCTGTGTGCATGAAGCTTCTTGCTGCTAACTTAGACAGGGACAAGTATTCACCCATAATAGTTACTTCCCTCAATGATCACAATTATCAAAGTATGAGTGACGTTGCTGAATGGACACATATCCCAGATACGTTTATTGATAAAAATATTATAAAAAAAATGATCAATCCATTTTTTCTTAAATTTAGAATCAAAGAAAGGTATCTTGAAGTCATTATTTCAACAGTTGATTATCTGGTCAATGTAATCCCGTATACATTCAGGTTGCTACTATTTACAATGAGAAAAAAAGTTGATTTGATTCATTTGAATAATGAACCTGTCTGTAATATGGCAGGAGTGTTTGTAGCGAAATTATTAAAAATTCCTTGTATTGGCCATGTTCGGGGTCCGACATGGGATTCAAAAATATCAAGGTGGTTGTACAAAATGGTTGACTTCTTTATAACAGTCTCTGATTGGACCAAAGGAGAGGTGTTAAAAATTAATGTATGCGAGGATAAAGTAAAGACAATCTGGGATGGTAGAAATATGGAAAAGTTTAATATGTTGGTTGATGATAATGTGATAAGAGAGGAGTTAATG
>JAAETN010000487.1 GCA_024228355.1 Maribacter sp.
GGTTCGAATGGTAAAGAATGCCGGAATGAAGTATATTACTATAACCAGCAAACACCATGACGGGTTTGCCATGTACGATTCAAAGATTTCAGATTATAATATTGTGGATAAAACACCCTATGGTAAGGATGTTATCAAAATCTTGGCCGATGAATGCCGTAAACAAGATGTCAAACTATTTTTTTATTATTCCCAATTAGATTGGCACCATCCTGATTACTACCCAAGAGGACGAACGGGGCAAGGTTTTACCGGGAGGGATGAATCAGGTGATTGGAATGCCTATCTAGATTATATGAATGCCCAATTGACCGAATTGCTTACTGCTTATGGTCCAATAGGAGGTATATGGTTTGATGGAATGTGGGATAAAAAAGATGCAGATTGGCAACAAGGAAAGACGTATCAATTGATACACAAATTACAGCCTGGAGCGTTGATAGGAAGTAATCATCATGTAAAACCATATCCGGGGGAGGATTTTCAGATGTTCGAACAAGACTTGCCAGGTGAGAATACAACGGGTTGGCAAGGTTCCCATATTAGCGCTTTACCTTTAGAAATGTGTTTGACTATAAATGGTTCGTGGGGATTTAACCTGATGGACCAAAATCATAAGTCTCCCAAGGAATTGGTGCATATGCTGGTAAAGGCTGCAGGTCGAAATGCCAATCTCCTATTGAATGTTGGTCCAATGCCCAATGGTGAAATCCAACCGGAACATAAGTTATCACTTAAAACAATGGGCGAGTGGATGGAAAAAAACGGTGAAACCATCTATGGTACGCGTAGAGGAGTCGTGGCGGCCGAAGAATGGGGCGTTTCTACTCAAAAAGGCAAAAAAATGTACATCCATGTACTGGATTGGGACAAAGAAGTATTATTGATTCAACCATTCAAGGAAAAAGTACAATCGGTAATTTTCTTCAAAGATAAGAGCAAAGTCAATTACCGATCTGATAAATACGGACTTCTCCTTGAAATCCCTAAGAACAAAAAAGATGAAGTTGATACGATTATTGAAGTTACCTTAAAATAATCTATAAGAAATCATCAACCTTTTTATACGCGTCGATAACTGCCTGTTCACCTGCTTTATCAGGTTTTGAATTGCCATGTTCCATTCCGAGTACACCTTCAAACCCTTTTGCGTGAATCCATTTGAATACATTTCTATAATTGATTTCACCAGTAGTAGGCTCTTTTCGCCCTGGGTTATCACCCACCTGTATATAGGCGATTTCATCCCAAGTCAAATCCATATTGTGGATTAGGTGCCCTTCATTCTTTTGCATATGATAGATGTCATACAATATTTTACAGGAAGGGCTATTTACACCTTTACAGATTAAATACGTTTGTTCTGATGTGCGCAAATGGAGGTTTGGCGAATCGGAAAGTGGTTCAAGTACCATTACCAAACCATGTGGTTCAAATATTTCAGCGCCACGACGAAGCGCCTCAATGACATTCGCATTTTGAACACCAATGGGTAGTTTTCTTTCAAACCCACCAGGCACAACGGTCATCCATTTGGCATTGACGCGTTTGGCCACTTCTACGGCCTTTTTACATCCATCTAAAAAAATATCAACATATTCTTTTTTGCCAGCTGCCAAGGTATTGGCCATGTTACCCCCTTTATCAACTACAAAGACCCCCATGGTCATATTGTGCTTTGCCAGTGTCTCACCCATTTTAGTTTGGAGGGCTACTTCGCGTCTCATCATACCATTATCCTCAAAAGCGGTGAACCCTTGCTCTGCCATAAAGTTGATCTGATCAATTGGGTCTTCTCCAGCATGATGTTTAAACATACCTAAATGAGGGGCATATTTCAAATTGAAGTCGTGCCCAAAATTTGTACTTGATTGTTTGCTGAAAGCTAAGTTTCCTCCAATTGTAATGGCCCCACCAGTCAGAGCGGTTTTTTGAATAAAGCTTCTTCTTTTCATTATAGTTGTTTTATAGAGACCATGCCTTGCCTCCCGTTAATTCTTCTGTTTTGCCACATGGAACGTACTCACCTGGCACAGGTAAATATTCCAAAACTTGTTTTCCAACAAATTCAGAGGTCTTATAACCCAAAACGGTCAAACCCCTTAAATTTTTCGCAAATGTGTATTGTGCGACTTTATCGTCAAGTTTTGCAGCTGTCCCCTCTTCAAGAGCTCCCATGTGATTCTCCAAAGCTTCATCGTTAGCCCTCTGTTCTTCCTTAGAAATTTTAAGAGTTGGGCCTAAAATAGCTTCAAGCTCTTCAGGTATTAAATCAGCAGCATTTTCCTTATCTGAATCGGCTAATGCCTTTTCAATGAATCTACTCATCCCAAGTTTTAATAATTCTTGATGTTCCTTTGCCATGACCTGATCGGCAAAACGATCAATGAAGATGTCTACCTGAACTTCGGAGGCAGATGGGGTATCTGTTTTGGGAAGGAAGATGTCTACCAATTGTGTAATAATAGCTCCTTCATCCTTAGAAAAGAATTCAGGGGTCCATACTATTTTATTTTCGATCGTACAACTCTGAACAATACTAATAAGTGTTGGTGTCGTCACTACATAACCCAGCGACAATCCCATATTTTGCAGTGCTTTTCTTCTATCCATTACAAATTTCCTTTTTTAAGTTCTTGGGCAGCATGGTTAGCAGCTCTGGCCGTAAATGCCATATAGGTTAGCGATGGATTTACACAGCTAGACGAAGTCATGAAGGCACCATCTGTAACGTAGACGTTTGGTACATCATGAACTTGGTTGTAACCGTTTAGCACTGATGTTTTGCGATTTCTTCCCATTCTTGCCGTTCCCATTTCATGAATTCCAAGGCCAAGCGCACCTGGTTCATCGTAAGGTTCTACATCTTTTAACCCTGCTTTTTCAAGCATTTCAACTGCGGAATTTTTCATGTCTTTTCGCATTTCCCATTCATTTTCCTTGAATTCGGCATCAAAGGTCACAGTA
>JAAETN010000488.1 GCA_024228355.1 Maribacter sp.
GAAAACTGAGTGGTCATTCCCGGAACAGTGTTCATTTGTGCCCTGAAATGTGGCATATAAGCAGAATGCAACACATCTTGGGAGCGCAATTTAAAATTCACCTTTCGTCCTACCGGTAGGTGCAATTCCTTTACGATGATATCATCCTTGGCATATGAATCTGACTCGTCGATACCCAATATATTTGCTTTATCTATATCAATCATCCTAACATTGGCTTCTCCCAAAACGTTATCATTACCGGCATATCTTGCTGTCCAATTAAACTGTTGAGAGTACAGCTCAACAATCAAGGGGTCATCCTCATCATTGATATCCATAATGTTGGTCCAGGTATATAATCCCCATAAAATCAAACCTGCTAAAGTAATAACAGGTATGATGGTCCATATAAACTCTAATCGGTCGTTGTCGGCAAAATACAGCGCCTTTCTTCCTTGTTTTCCTCTGTACTTAAAACCAAAATAATGCAATAAGACTTGGGTAATAGCCTGTACGGTAAAAATAATAGCATAAGAAGCTAATTCTAACTGATCGTAAGAGGCTCCATGTTCAGAGGCTGCCTCTGGCAACAAGAACTTTCCATACTTCCAAAAACTAAAAATGGTTATCGCATAAATGAAAATCAAAAATAGAAACAATAAATATCCATTGTATCTATTGTCTTTATCATTTGCCACTTGGGAGTTAGCTGTCCCAATTTGGGACAATTCAAAAATCTTGGTCATTTGCCATATTGCTATGGCCACTAAAACCAAAACAGCTAAAATCAATAATGTAGTCATTGTATTATTTAATATTTCGCTTTAAACTTAATAAAAAAAATCTTAAAACCTATTATCAACAAGACAAAGCCATTTTATGCTGCGACAGTATACAAATATACCGCTCCCCAATTACTACCAGGGAGGATAGGAGTGGCTCTATAGATTAATAATGAAAATGTTTACTTTCCTCAATAAACGGATTACGTTTAGGTTGAAGAGATGCTTTTGTCAATGCCCTGAATACCCAGAAAATAAACAAACCGGCAAAGAAAAGGATAGCCCCTATTTCAGGAATACCAATTGACCACTGGTCACCAACGGTTGATGGCATAATCATAACGAAAATATCTAAATAATGCCCTGCCAAGATTATGATACCGGTCATAATAACAAACCAGTTGATTCTTTTGTAATCACTGTTCATCAATAACAATAAAGGTAAAACAAAGTTCATGGCAAACATTCCGAGGAAAGGCAATTTATAATCTTCTAACCTAGTTACGAAATATGTAACTTCTTCAGGAATATTCGCATACCATATCAACATAAACTGAGAAAACCACAAGTATGCCCAAAAGATACTAAAACCGAACATGTATTTGGCCAAATCATGAATATGACTATCATTTACATCTGGCAAATAATCCTTAGACTTTAAATATACCGCTACCATTGCAATTACCGTAATTCCCGAAACGATCATACTCGAAAAAACATACCATCCAAAAAGTGTACTGAACCAGTGTGGATCAACACTCATGATCCAATCCCAGGACATCATCGATTCTGAAATTAAATAGAACACTAAAAATGCTGCAGAAATTCTAAAGTTCATCTTAAAATTAGAATTATCATCTGCTTGGTCTTGCTTCAAAGAAAGCTTTCTAGAGTATTCCCTATATAGTATCCATCCCCCTAAAAAGATAGCTGCCCTTACTAAAAAGAAAGTTGGGTTTAAGAAACCTGATTTTCCTTGTAAAAGCTTATCGTGTGCAACGACATCGGCATCCATCCAAACAAAAAGATGGTTCATATGCATAACAGACAATACCAAAATCACAAAAACAATGATACCTCCTGGCACCAAATAAGCTGTGATTCCTTCCATCACCCTAAAGAGTAATGGAGCCCATCCTGCCTGCGAAGCCCTCTGTACGGCATAGAAGGCCAGAACGCCCAAAGCTATCATAAAGAAGAAAAAGGCTGCTACATATAATGCTGCCCACGGCTTATTCTGTAGTTGATGTAAAACATGTTCGTCATGTGCAGCGTCGTGACCATCTTCCACGGCATGTGAAGTTTCAACAGCGTGTGCATCGCCATGATCATTATCGTGGCTGGCTACCATGGCCTTTGCCTCTTCAACAGTAGTAGGGGCCGAAATAAAGCCAAATCCAATACCTAATGCACCAACAACCATTAATATGATTGAAGCAATTTTTAGTCTATTTGAAAACGTGTACATATCTTAATCTATGTATTATTTTATAAATCCTGTTTCAATTTCATTACGTATTCAGCCACTTGCCAACGTTCTTCCGGGTTCAATTGTGATGCATGGGAACCCATAGAGTTCAATCCATAATAAATTACGTGATTTACGCCACCCACATTAATGTCCCGTGCAGCATCCGCATAACTTGGCACGCCTAGAATTTTTTCCCTTTTCACCAAGGTGCCTTGGCCATCTCCCTTATTGCCATGACATAGAGCGCAGTATATGGCATAAAGTTCCTTGCCTTTTAGCAAGTTAGTTGCGCTATTCAAGGAATCCAAAGGACTAGCTTTCAGTCTTGAAAGTTCTTTACCCTCCGCCGTATTTTCCAAATCGTAAGGAATAAACCCTCTGGCAACGGTATTCTTAGCAGGAGCCATGGCCACTGAGCCATTTGGGAGCCATTCAACCTTTTGATAAGCCTCATAACCTACCGGTTCATACATATTGGGCATGTACTGATAATTTGGACTATCCTTATCCGCACATGCCGATACAAATAGTACCAATACAAATGCAATTCCTGATTTTATTAAACTATTCATCATCTTATGACTACTTTTCTGAAACACTGATTTCAACTGCACCAGTATCCATCAATAAATTCTTTAATTCGTTTTCATTATCATGTACAGCCAATTCCATTACAAAATGGTCATCGGTTGTTCTTACATCCGGGTTTTCCGCCTCTTTAAAAGGCCAAAGTCTACTTCTCAAGTAAAAAGTAATTACCATTAAATGTGCGGCAAAAAATACCGTCATCTCGAACATAATGGGTACAAATGCAGGCATATTTTCCAAATAGCTAAAACTAGGTTTACCACCAATGTCTTGAGGCCAATCCTGGATCATAATATAATCCATCATTACAATTGACACAATTAGACCTATACAACCATATATAAAAGAAGTAATGGCAATTCTCGTTGAACCTAATCCCATTGCCTTGTCCAGACCGTGTACCGGAAATGGGCAGTATACTTCCTCGATATGGTGTTTGGCATCTTTCACCTTTTTGACCGCATGCATCAGCACGTCATCATCATTATAATAAGCATGTATAACTTTAGAGGCCATATCCATTATTTGTTATTTAATTTTTTTGCCTGTCCCGCCCAATCATCGCGTTGTGCCCTTCCTGGGAACGATCCAGTAATTGAATCCAACAAGTTATAATCTTTCTCTGTCATTCGGCTCACCTGTGCAAACGTAAAGATTCCTATTTGGTTTAAGGTTTTCTCCATTTTAGGACCAATTCCTTTTACCTTTTTAAGATCATTCGCAGATTGTGAACTAGCATCGAATGTTCCGATGGAATCCAGTAAACTGGAAACATCCTTATTTGTATCTTCCGTTGTTTTCTCTACTTCCTCTTCGACTTTTTCAACATTTTCCTTAACAACAGCCGTACCACTGACTTGATATAATGGTTTACCGGCCTCCCTTAGTTTTTTGTATTTCTCGCCAGAAGATTTCAATATTGTTTTAACCTCTGCTTGTGCAATTACGGGGAATGTTCTTGCATACAACAAGAATAGGACGAAAAAGAATCCTAAAGTCCCAATGAATGTTCCTATATCAATAAATGTCGGTGAGAACATACTCCAAGAAGAAGGCAAATAATCCCTATGTAATGATGTAACAATAATCACAAAACGCTCGAACCACATACCTATGTTCACAATAATGGAAATAAAGAAAGAGAACATGATACTTGTACGCAATTTTTTGAACCACATAAATTGCGGAGAGAATACGTTACAACTCATCATTGCCCAGTAAGCCCACCAATAAGGTCCTGTAGCCCTATTCAAGAAAGCATATTGCTCATATTCAACACCTGAATACCATGCCATGAACAATTCAGTGATATAAGCACAACCCACAATCGAACCTGTAATCATGATAACGATGTTCATAAGCTCAATGTGTTGTACGGTAATATAAGCCTCAAGCCTACACACTTTTCTCATTATGATCAATAATGTGTTCACCATGGCGAATCCTGAGAAAACCGCACCAGAAACAAAGTATGGAGGGAATATGGTGGTATGCCATCCTGGAATTACCGATGTTGCAAAATCCATGGATACGATGGTGTGTACCGACAGTACCAATGGTGTAGCCAAACCTGCCAAAACCAAGGATACCTCTTCAAAACGTTGCCAATCCTTCGCTCGTCCCGTCCAACCAAAACTCAAAAGACTATAAATCTTCTTTTGGAAAGGAAGTACAGCGCGATCACGAATCATTGCAAAATCAGGAAGCAATCCTGTCCACCAGAATACCATAGAAACCGATAGATAGGTTGAAATTGCAAAAACATCCCAAAGAAGCGGTGAGTTAAAATTCACCCACAACGAACCAAATTGGTTAGGAATTGGCAATACCCAATAAGCCAACCAAGGTCGACCCATATGAATAACCGGGAACAGCGCAGCCTGAATAACAGAAAAGATAGTCATAGCTTCAGCTGAACGGTTTATCGCCATTCTCCATTTTTGTCTAAAAAGTAATAATACCGCAGAAATCAAGGTTCCTGCATGACCAATACCTACCCACCAAACAAAGTTGGTAATATCCCAAGCCCAGTTAACGGTTTTGTTCAAACCCCAAGTCCCAATACCTGTAGAAATAGTATAAATTATACAACCAATACCCCAAAGGAATGCTGCCAAAGCTATGGAAAAAACTATCCACCAATGCTTGTTGGCTCTTCCCTCAACAGGAGCGGCAATATCCACAGATACATCATGGTAGCTTTTGTCTCCAAGTACTAGGGGTTTTCGTATAGGTGCTTCGTAATGCGACGCCATAATTTTTGTTAAGTTACTTTGCTAAATATTAATTTTATGCTTCGTTGTTATTTCTCACTTTAACGTGATAAAATACATTTGGTTTTGTTCCTACACTTTCCAATAAATGGTACATACGATCACTTTCCTTCAACTCAGCAATCTTGCTATTCCCATCATTCACATCTCCAAAAATAATGGCACCATTACTACATGCCATTGAACAAGCGGTTTGGAATTCACCATCTATTATTGATCTACCATCTCTTTTAGCATCAAGAATGGTCTTCTGGGTTTTTTGAATACACATAGAACATTTTTCAATAACACCTCTAGATCTTACATTAACATCTGGATTTAGCACCATTTTACCTAGATCATTGTTCATATGATAGTTGAATTCGTCATTATTATTATATAAAAACCAATTGAACCTACGAACTTTATAAGGACAGTTATTGGCACAATACCTTGTGCCTACACATCTGTTATAAGCCATTTGGTTTTGCCCTTGACGACCATGCGATGTTGCTGCAACCGGACAAACAGTCTCACAAGGTGCATGATTACAATGTTGACACATTATTGGTTGGAAGGCTACTTGTGGATTTGTTGCTGGATCTTCCATCTCACCAAAACCGCCTAATGAACCTTTATCACCCGACAAACCATCGAATTCATCTTTTTTGACATTATCCTCCTCAAAAGTGTCTTCTGAAGAATAGTACCTATCTATGCGCAACCAATGCATATCTCGCGAACGTCTTACTTCTTCTTTCCCTACAACAGGAACGTTATTTTCTGCGCCACAAGCAATTACACAAACACCACAACCGGTACAAGCATTCAAGTCGATAGACATATTGAAATGGTGTCCGATGGAACGATCAAAACTATCCCATAAATCAACCGTAGTTGCCGGAACTTCCTGATGGTTTAATGATACCATGGGAACTTTATTCCATTCCGAATGATCCTTTGTATTAAAAATCTCTAAAGTAGTTTCCTTTATGATGTCTCCTCTACCCATTAGGGTATTATGCAATTGCATACATGCAAATTCATGCGTACCAGCAGATTTTTCTAAAGTGACAGATTGTACATTGTTATAACCTTGATAAAGCGGATAGGCGTTGACCCCTGTTTGCATTTCAGATTTCATTCCTACCTGCCTTCCATAACCCAAGGCCATTCCCACAGATCCTGGAGCTTGACCTGGTTGTATCAGTACAGGCACATTTTCAATTGTAATACCATTGACAGTTAAATTGGTGTAACTACCATCCAATCCTCCATTTGCTACATTTTCATTAATCAATCCCAAATTTTCAGCATCCACTTTGGAGACCGTAACATAATTATCCCAAGAAACCCGTGAGATAGGATCCGGGAATTCCTGTAGCCAAGGGTTACCTGCTTGTTGCCCATCACCCATACCAACTTTTGAGTACAATCTAAGTTCCATTCCTCCACCGCTTGTAGCACTGGCCAAATTTCTAACAGCGGAAGAAACATCAATAGTAGATATGGTTTCTTCCTCAACCTCAACTACAGCCGCTACTGTTTCAACCAATTCTTCTACTACATTTGAGCCAGCTGTAAAAACACCATCGTGCAAGGCTTGGTTCCAATCGCCTTCACCTAAAACATCAGTGCTCCATGTTTCTTTTATATAATCATAATAGCTTTTATCGCTACCCATCCACTGCAATAAAGCACTTTGTAGTTGTCTTGTATCAAAAAGTTCTTTGATAGTGGGCTGTATTAAACCATAATGACCTTTCTTAATTTGGGTATCGCCCCAAGATTCTAAAAAATGGTTTGAAGCAACAGTATAATTGGTCATTTCTGTTGTTTCGGTCCAATTTGTGGAAAAGGTTACGGAAAGATCCACTTTCTCAATTCCTTCAGCAAAATCAGTGGCATTTGGCAAGGTAAACATCGGGTTTACCCCATCCATAATCAATGCACCAACATTTCCAGCTTTCATATCTGCAATCAATGCATTCACATTTTTTACGTTTCCTTGACGAACATACTTTGGAGCTTTGGCATCAAAAGCCTTGCTGCCCAACATTTCGTTTATTGCCAAAACAACCGCTTGTGCATTTACATCCTGCAAACCAGTCACAACAACTGCTGCACTTTTGTTCTTTCCAATTTCTTGTGTTATACTTTCTATTGCCCTTTGCGCATACTCTGGGATTTCACCACTTGTTGAAGCGCCATTCAATTTTGCATATAATTGTGCGAGGGCAACTTTTTGCTGCATTGGGGTTAGTGGTATACGTTTATCTGCATTAGCACCTGTCAAGGACATATTAGCCTCAAACTGAACATGCTTCGACATTTTACCATTTTTGGGTACACGTCCTTTGGAATATCCACTATCATAACCACCACCTTGCCAATCAACAAGGATATCAGCACCGAAAGAAACTATGATATTAGCTTCTTCAAAATTATAATCAGCCAATGCCCTTTCCCCATACCTAGCTTCAAAAGCAGATAATGCAGCGTCTTCCGAAATTGCGTCATAAGTGACGTGATTCACAGTACCATACATTTCTTTAAACTCCGCAATCAATTTTGCGGTTGAGGGACTTGCATAGGTTTGTGTCAACAAAGCAATTTGCTTCCCAGCGGTATTTAAGCTATTCAATTTGGCTTTGACATCAGCATCTATCGAGTTCCATTCAACAGGCTCCCCATCTTTAAGCGGTCCTTGCAATCTAGTGCTGTCATATAAGGATAACACTGAGCTTTGAACACGGGCATTAGCTCCACCCTTCAACTTAGCATCAGTATTGTTTTCAACTTTTATAGGTCTACCTTCCCTTGTCTTCACCAAGATACTTGCAAAGTCAAAGCCGTTGGCAATGGTAGTCGCATAATAATTCGCAACACCGGGTATAATATTTTCTGGTTGAACCACATAAGGTATAGACCTTCTTACAGGACCCTCACACGCCGCCATAGCCGCAGCTGCAGTACTAAAACCAACATACTTAAGAAAATCCCTTCTATCTGTATTTGTTGCCGATAAATTCTCCTTGTCACCTAAAAATTCGTCAACAGGAATTTCTTGAACAAATTCATTTTGTCTTAGCGCCTCAACAATGGAATCGTTCGGATTTAACTCCGCTTCGTTCTTCCAATATTTTTTGTTTGATGCCATACTATATATCTGTAATTAGCTACTATGTTGTTATTAATAATGACATTTTCCACATTCCAAACCGCCCATTTGGGCAGCAGTCAGTTGGTCAACTCCATATTTCTTAGAAAGTTCCTCATGAATCTTAGTATAATACTCATTACCTTCAACCTTCACATTCGTTTCTTTATGGCAGTTAATACACCACCCCATCGTCAATGGTGAATATTGCGATACAATTTCCATTTCCTCAACAGGCCCATGACAAGTCTGACATTCTATCTCTGCAACAGAAACATGTTGTGAATGGTCAAAATAAACCAAATCTGGAAGGTTATGTACCTGCACCCATTCTACCGGTTGGGTCTCTCCAGTATACTTCTGGTTTTCCTCGTCCCATCCAACGGCCTTATATAATTTCTGAATTTCACCTGTATAGAATTCATTGGTATATCCATTGGCCAAATCTTCTTTGGTAGGACCTTCTGGATTACCTTGATATTCATAAATTGACTTATGGCAGTTCATGCATACATTCAATGATGGGATGCCAGATTGTTTGGAAACCCTTGCTGAAGAGTGGCAATATTTACATTCAATCTTATTGTCACCAGCATGAATCTTATGTGAATAGTGAATTGGTTGAATAGGCTCATAACCTTGGTCAATACCCACTTGCATCATCCAGCCAAAAGCAAAATAAGCAGCGGCCAATAATAGGAAAATCGACGTTACCAAAACCAAAAATTGATTTTGTACAAAAGCTTTCCACAAAGACAAACCTTTCCCAGCATATGCTTCATCCAAATCAACACCCTTGGCAATAGCGAAGCGCTTTAATGTTTTTTTCACCAAAATCAACATCATGATAAGCAACGCAAAAACCACGATAAGAGCTCCCAAAATTAGCTCATTAGTAATATCAGACGATTTTGCAGACCCATCTTTTGAATCGACAGTCACTGCGACAGCTACTGGAGCTGGCGGAGGAGCAGCAGTATACGCCAATATATCATCAATATCAGTATCTGACAATGTTGGAAAAGCAGTCATTGGAGCTTGCGCATATTCCGTATATATCTTATTGCCATAAGCATCACCGGATTTTATCATGCCTGCACTATTCTTAATCCAAGCATTTAACCATTCACGATCCAATCCTTCATCTTCACTTAGGCGCGATTCTATATTGGCCAGTGGAGGACCAGTCATTTTTCTTGTTAAAGAGTGACAAGCAGCACAATTTTGATTAAAAAGCGTCTTACCCTTAACAGGATCACCCGATGACCCAGTGGCTGGCTCATCTTGTGCGAAAATAGAAATGGAAAAAAGCAGGAAAACAACAAGACTGATACCTAAAACTTTTGAAATTTGATTGCGGTATATTACCTTTTTCATATATAGAATATTTCAATCGAAATTTTGGCACGGTTATTACTATACTAAGGGGGCAAACACAATCTATGGACCGTACCTGAATCGAAGGCAAAAATAAGGATTAGACTTTATTTGCAAAATGTTAAGGTTATGATAATTATAATTTATAATTATTCTAAATAAAGTACAAAAGTTTTCAATAGCTTTTAATAAATTACTTTTGTAAAATTGTATACATATTACAAGGTTAAATCATGAAATTACTAGTAGTTATAGCGTTTATCACCTTCACAGCGGCTGTGGGATTTGGACAGCAAGGGCAAATAAACATTGAACAAGATGACAAAATCGCTGAATTGTTGGATATTTACAAATCATCTAACGAAAGCCATGAGTACTACAGAATACAGGTAGGTTTTGGTTCTTATGCGAAAGCGCAAAGTATTAAAGAAAATGTTGAAATAGATTTTCCAGGATTAACTTCAAAGATAGATTTTGATTCACCAACCTATCGAGTTCGAATAGGTCGGTTTAAAACGAAACTTGAAGCCGAACGAAAATTCAAGGAGGTCAGGATTAAATATCCTGATGCGATGCTATTAAAACCAAAAAAATCGACTTGAGAAAGCCGATTTTTTTTGCTCTTTACTAAATTGGATTATTTTGATTTCAATTTCTTTTTAACGGCTACTTCTTGGAAGGCTTCTACGATATCCAACTCTTTAATATCATTATAGTTTTTGATTTGTAGTCCGCAATCATAACCTTTTGATACTTCTTTAACATCGTCCTTAAAACGTTTTAAGGATGCCAATTCACCCGTATAAATTACAACGCCATCACGAATCAATCGAATATTCGAGTTACGGAATATCTTCCCAATGGTTACCATACAACCTGCAATAGTTCCGACTTTGGATATTTTAAATGTCTCACGAATTTCTGCAGTACCTGTAATCTCCTCTTTCATCTCTGGAGAAAGCATACCTTCCATCGCATCTTTAAGATCATTTATTGCATCGTAAATAATGGAATACATTCTAATATCAATCTCTTCTTTATCTGCAACCGTTCTAGCGTTGCCCATTGGCCTAACATTGAAACCAATAATAACAGCATCTGAAGCCGAAGCCAAAAGGACGTCCGATTCAGTTATTGGGCCAACTCCCTTATGAATTATATTCACTTGAATTTCTTCTGTGGATAATTTCTGGAATGAATCGGTCAGTGCTTCTACAGAACCATCAACATCACCTTTGAGGATAATATTCAATTCCTTAAAGTCGCCCAGTGCAATACGTCTTCCAATTTCATCCAAGGTAATATGACGTTGCGTTCTTACAGATTGCTCTCTTTGCAACTGCGATCTTCTAGTTGCAATTTGTTTAGCCTCACGTTCATCTTCCAGTACATTAAATTTATCTCCCGCTTGCGGAGCTCCATCCAAACCTAGAATAGAGATAGGTGTTGAAGGTCCTACCTTGCTAATCTCCTTACCTCTTTCATCATGCATGGCCTTTACCTTACCACTACAAGTACCGGCAAGTACGTAATCACCAATTTTTAAGGTACCTGCCTGCACTAATATTGTTGACACATAACCTTTTCCCTTATCCAAAAATGCCTCAACAACGGTGCCAGAAGCCAACTTATTAGGATTGGCCTTCAACTCAAGAAGTTCTGCTTCAAGCAGTACTTTTTCCAATAATTCCTTGACACCTTCGCCCGTTTTGGCAGAAATATCATGGGACTGTATTTTACCACCCCAATCTTCGACCAACAAGTTCATATTGGCGAGACCTTCTTTAATCTTCTCAGGATTGGCAGTTGGCCTATCTATTTTATTTATCGCAAAAACAATGGGTACGCCAGCCGCTTGGGCATGACTAATGGCCTCCTTGGTTTGCGGCATTATATCGTCATCCGCCGCTACTACAATTATTGCAATATCAGTTACCTGGGCCCCGCGAGCACGCATCGCTGTAAAGGCCTCATGACCTGGTGTATCCAGGAATGAAATTTTTTGACCGTCTGCCAATGTTACACCATATGCCCCAATATGTTGGGTTATACCCCCACTTTCGCCGGCTATCACATTCTCTTCTCGAATATAATCGAGTAAGGAAGTTTTCCCGTGATCAACATGTCCCATAACGGTAACAATTGGTGCTCTTGGCAATAAATCTTCTGGTGCATCTTCTTCCTCAAAGATACTTTCCTCAATATCAGCAGTTACAAATTCCACCTCGTATCCGAACTCCTCTGCAACAATTGAAAGTGTTTCAGCATCCAATCTCTGGTTCATGGTCACCATAATACCTAAAGACATACAAGCCGATATTATTTCTGTAGTACCAACATTCATCATGGTTGCAACCTCATTCGCAGTTACAAATTCTGTAACTTTAAGAGTTTTACTCTCAATTTCTTTCAACTCAAGATCAGCCTCAGTCTGTTGTCGGTGTTGATCCCTTTTATCTCTACGGTATTTGGCGCCTTTTCCTTTTTTGGATTTACCTTGAAGTTTTTCAAGTGTTTCCCGTACATGTTTCTGTACATCTTCCTCAGAGGGCTCAACCTTATTAACTGTTGCAAAACGCTTACCGCCTTTTCTGCTACCTGGCCCTCCACCTCTTCCTGGAGTACCCTTAGATGGTCCACTTCCAGGGCCGCTCACTATTCTTTTTCTCCTTTTCTTTCTATCAGAGCTGTCCGAAGAAGGTTTTGGCTCTTCTTTCTTTTTCTTGGGTTTATTAAATTTAGTAAGGTCAATCTTATCCCCTAATATCTTTGGGCCAGAAAGTTTTTTATATTGTGTTGTGATTTTTTCATCTTCCTTAGGAGCTTCTTCAGTTTCTGCGGCTGCTTCTTCAACTTTCTTATCCTGAACTTTAGCTTCTGGGGCTTTCTCCGCTTTATCAACAGGAGGTACAGCTTCCTTGCTTACTTCAACTTTTACCTCCTCAGCGACAACTTTAGTCTTTTTCTTTGGGCTTAAGTCAATCTTACCAACAGTTTTAGGTCCTGTCAATTCAGCTTTGGCCTTAATAACACGTCCAGCGGATTCAGCTCTTTTTTCACGGGCCAATCTTCGTTCTTCCTGCTCTTGTTCCAACTGCAATCTTAAGGCTTCTTTCTCCTTACGCTTTTCTTCACCAACTTCCTGAGAGGCAACTCTCTTGCTCATATCCGTCTGGAACTCATCCAAGAGCACTTGATGCACCTCTTCAGATATTTTAGTGGTTGGTCGTGCGTCAACATCATGTCCTTTTGACTTGAGAAAATCAACCGCCCTGTCCAAAGAAATATTGAGTTCCCTTAGAACTTTGTTAAGCCTTATTGTTGCATTATCTGCCATAAATACTAATTCCTAATTCTATAAACTGTTGCTAATATATAGCTAATCTTCTAATTCTTCTTTTAGTATACGTACAACTTCAGAAATTGTTTCCTCTTCCAAATCAGTTCTTTTTACAAGATCATCTACATCTTGCTCCAATACACTTCTAGCGGTATCCATACCTATTTTCTTGAATTCTTCGATAATCCAGGCATCGATTTCATCAGAGAATTCAGTCAATTCAACATCTTCCTCCACGCCTTCACGGAATACATCTATTTCATAACCAGTTAGTTGACCGGCCAATCTAATATTATGACCTCCCCTACCAATGGCTTTGGAAACCTCCTCAGGTCTTAAATACACCTGTGCCGTCATTTTCTCATCGTTCAGTTTAACGGATGAAACCCTAGCCGGACTCAAAGCCCTTGTTACCAACAACTGTGGATTATTCGTCCAGTTGATAACATCTATATTCTCATTTCCCAATTCCCTTACAATACCATGAATACGAGAGCCTTTCATCCCCACACATGCACCTACGGGATCAATACGATCATCATAAGAATCTACAGCTACTTTGGCCTTTTCACCTGGAATACGAACTGCTTTTTTAATAGTTATCAATCCGTCAAAAACTTCAGGTATTTCCTGGAAGAAAAGTTGTTCCAAAAAGCGTGGGGAGCTTCTAGACATTATTATTGAAGGTTTGTTGCCCTTTAGCTCAACACTTTCTATAATGCCCCGTACATTATCACCTTTTCTAAAAAAGTCAGAAGGAATCTGTCTGTCTTTTGGTAAAATAATCTCGTTGCCTTCATCATCTAATAGAATAACTGCCTTATGTCTTATATGATGAACTTCAGCCGTATATATCTCACCTTCTAAATCTTTGAACTGCTTATATATAGTAGTATTATCATGCTCATGGATTTTAGAGATCAAGTTTTGACGCAAAGCCAAAATTGCCCTTCTTCCTAAATCGATCAATTTAACCTCTTCAGAAACATCTTCACCAACTTCAAAATCTGGCTCGATCTTCTGAGCTTCAGAAAGTGATATCTCCTCATTTGGTTCCTCAACCTCACCATCTTCAACGACGATACGATTTCTCCAAATTTCCAAATCCCCTTTATCTGGATTTATAATAATATCGAAATTCTCATCAGAACCGAATTTCTTTTTGAGTGCGTTCCTAAAAACATCTTCCAAAATCGCCATTAGCGTAACCCTATCTATAAACTTATCGTCTTTAAATTCCGAGAAAGATTCAATCAGCGCAATATTTTCCATCTTTGTACTACAATTAAAATTTTAATATAACTTTTGCTTCCTTTATATCAGAAAAGGTAATTTCCTTTTTTTTCTGAACGGTAGTCTTCCCTTTTCCTATGGGTTTGGGTTCCCTTGCTTTCCATTCCAAAACAATACCGTTTTCATGGGCACTAGTAAGGTTACCTTCATAAATATCTTCCGATGTCAATACTTTTACCTTTCTGCCAACATTTTTTTTATACTGACGGGGATTTACCATCGGTGATGCGGCCCCTGCGGATGTCACGGTCAAGGAAAAATCTTCCACTTCCCTATCCAGATTATGCTCTATCGCCCGGCTAACCTTCATGCAGTCCTGAACACTAACACCTTGATCACCATCCAATACCACATTGATACTATTGTCCGCACCCATGGTAAAATCAATCAAAAAAAGAGATTTGTCCAAACTCAGGGCGTTGTTCAACAGGGTTTTAACTTTGTCCTTCAACATAACTATTAGTAACAAAAGAGGGGACAAATTGTCCCCTCATGAATACCTAAATATCCTTTCAGTGGTGCAAATATACAACAATTTACATTCTACAACAAGCTAATTTTCAAGATACGATGGTTAATTCACCCCAATTACACCAAGTAATAATTAAGTATTATTTTTAGTGCTAAAGACAACAACCTGAAACCAATGGAAATTCTCTCATCCTACAACCTAATTATAGGAGCTTCAATTATCGTAATACTCTCATTCTGGTTTAATGGGGTATCTAAAAAGACCAATATACCATCTGTACTTATGCTTATTGTACTGGGCATAATATTACAATATGTACTGGATTATTTTGTGCCAGAAATGCCTGAATTTGATGGTGCCCTCGAAATATTGGGCATCGTAGGATTGATTATGATCGTGTTGGAAGCCGCTTTGGAACTTGAACTTAAAAAAGAAAAAATAATCCCGATTCTAAAGGCAATGGCAATCGCCTTGGTCGGTCTTGTTGGCTCGGCATGGGTAGCTGCACTTATAATATATCAATTCATACCCGAAATGACCATGCAGTCGGCATGGCTTTACGCCACACCATTGTCCATATTATCTAGCGCCATAATTATTCCGAGTGTGAGTGGGCTTTCGGAAACAAAAAAGGAGTTCCACATTTACGAAAGCACCTTTTCTGACATAATGGGCATTATGATGTTCTACTTTTTAATTGGTGGTTTGAACCCTGCCGAGGATACTGGAGCATCAGGTTTTGCCATAAATCTATTAATCACTGTGGTCATTGCATTGGCGGCGAGCTATGCAATTATCCTGATTTTTCAACGAATAAAGAGTCCGGCAAAATTGTTTTTACTGATTGCCGTACTCCTACTGCTATATGCCATTGGGAAAAAATTCCATCTTTCTTCCTTGATTATTATATTGATTTTCGGATTGGTTATAGCTAATGTAAAATTATTCTTTCCAGGTAAATTTGCTGCTTTTCTAGAGAATGAAAAAGTGAATCAGATATATCATGAATTACACATCATCACGCTCGAAACAGCCTTTATAGTCCGCACCTTTTTCTTTGTGATTTTTGGGATTACAATTGTTATTTCATCATTGTATAGTTTAAGTGTGGCCTTGGTCAGTATTTTGATCATTATCTCGATTTATGCAATACGATTTGTAATACTCCGTACATTTTTTGGTAGTGATATTATGCCGCAATTGTTTATTGCTCCCCGTGGTCTGATTACAGTGCTACTATTTTATGCTATACCGAAAGAGGCCCAAGTAGCGACTTTTGAATCTGGAATCTTATTATTTGTTATCATAGGTACAAGTCTCATTATGACCTGGGTTATGATCAAAGAGGGCAAAAAGATGGGAACCTTATTGGATGAGGATCTATCTGATGACAATATCATGGAAATTGAGACTGAAGAAACCAAAACTATTGATTTGAAAATCACAAACCCCGTTGAGAAAGAGAAAGGAATTTTAGGTGAATTGGATTCTGACTCTGAATTATCGAATGAGTAACTTCATCTTGGTATATAAGAATTCCCAACATCGAAAACATCGGGATTGTTTTAATTTAGCCGTTGGCCTACCCCACCTTCACTTCGTTTCGGACGGGCAAGTACGACTTCCTTCGACTCCCATGCCCGAGGCAGGCGGGCGCTCAGGATAAACTTCTCGTCCTAGCTTAATAGTAAAAATCAAAAAATCCCAACATCAATAGACATCGGGATTATCTCAAAATTTTCGTTGGCCTACTAGGACTTACCTCGTCTTCGCTCGGCACAGGCTTCTCGCCCCAGTCTAGTTCCAAAAGAAAATCCCAGTAAAACTACTGGGATCATCCAACTTCGTTGGCCTACTAGGACTCGAACCTAGAACGACTGGACCAAAACCAGCTGTGTTGCCAATTACACCATAGGCCATTACCTTGTCTAAAGTGAAAAATCCCGGAATACCAAGATATGCATTTCAGCATTAGAGCGTGCAAATTTAAGACAAAGTTTGGTTTGCGCAAACAATTTTGAAAACATTCATCCAAAAAAAAGAGCGCTAAATGCTGTTAAAGGTTTATCAAAAATATATGAGCATATCTATATTAATTACTAAATTCGCCCATCAGGTAAAACCACGTATTGCATGTTTTCAAAGAACTTCGAAAAATGGGACACCATACTCGGATGGGTCGTCTTCTTTATAGCACTTATTACATATAGCATTACCGTAGAGCCAACAAGTAGTTTTTGGGATGCTGGGGAGTATATTGCTACATCGGCCAAATTGCAGGTAGGTCACCCTCCTGGAGCCCCTTTATTGCAAATGATCGGCGCTGTTTTCGCTATGTTCGCTTTTGAACCTGAACAAGTTGCCCGTATGGTCAATTATGTATCAGGTGTGTCAAGTGCATTCACGATACTTTTTATGTTCTGGACTATTACCAATCTGACAAGAAAACTGATTACTAAAAATGAAACCTTGACCGATAGTAAGTCAATCGCTGTTTTGGGTAGTGGCCTTGTAGGTGCTTTAGCATTTACTTATTCCGACAGTTTTTGGTTCAATGCAGTAGAAACAGAGGTATACGCAAGTGCCAGTTTTATTATGGCCCTACTTCTATGGTTGGGATTAAAATGGACGGATGATTTGGACAATCCTCGAGGCAACCGCTGGCTCATTCTTATTTCGTTTGTAGTTGGGCTTACATTCGGAATACAATTTATGGGCTTCTTGGCAATACCCTCCATTGGCCTTATGTATTATTTTAAGAGATACAAAACCACTACAGTCAAAAACTTCCTTATCGCCAATGTCGCAGTTATTGCGATTCTTATGTTGGTCTATAAATTCTCATTGACCTATGTACTAAAACTATTTGGTTGGGCCGAGGTCTTTTTCATCAACAATATAGGATTACCTTTCAATTCAGGCTCTTTGATAATGGGGCTCCTTTTTATTGCAGCCTTTTATTTTGGTTTAAGGTACACCCGACAAAACGACTTTCGTGTCGCCAATACCTTTGTACTCTGTTTAATGTTCTTGTTTTTTGGTTTCTCATCATGGTTAATGCTCCCCATTCGTGCCAATGCCAATGTAGTGATCAATGAAAACAATCCCTCTGATGCCAGATCATTGTTGGCTTACTATAATAGAGAACAATATCCAGGCGTTGACAGTCCGGTTTATGGTGCTTATTATTCCGATTTGTTTGCTCCAGCAGGAAAGGAAATGGATGATAAGCCCAAATATGAAAAAGACGAGAAATTAGGTAAATACGTAATAGTGAACTATTACAAAAATGCCCTTCAAGATTCCCACGAGAATCATAAAGGTATTTTACCACGAATGTGGAGTGGCCAGCATGCGGAGAATTACATGAAATTTTTTGGCCCTTTGGATTTTAAGATGACCCAATCCAACGATGAATTACGACAAGCTGTTAACCAGGTAAAAACTGGTTATGCCAATGGTGAGATTGACACCGAACAGTATATTAGTTTCCTAAAACGTTTCGACGAATATATCGAAGTACAGCCACCAACCGTTTGGGAGAATGTTAAATATATGTTCGAGTTTCAATTTGGGTATATGTACTGGCGCTATTTCATGTGGAATTTTACTGGTAAAAACAACGACGTTCAAGGTCGATATGATGAAAACGGCAACTGGTTAAGCGGTATTGGGATTATTGACGAAATGCGATTGGGAAGTCAGGACAATCTCCCTAGCGATATAAAAAACAACAAAGCCAGGAATACCTATTTCTTTTTACCCTTGATTTTAGGAATCATTGGCATACTGTTCCAGGTTTCAAGAAATCCGAAGCAATTTTGGGTACTGCTGGTATTCTTCTTGTTCACGGGGCTTGCCATACAATTTTACACGAATCCGTATATTTTTCAACCAAGGGAACGGGATTACTCCTTGGTTGGATCATTCTATATTTTTGCCTTGTGGATAGGACTTGGTGTTTATGGTCTTTTTGATGAATTCAAAAAATGGCTCACACCCAAAATTTTGGCTCCGGCAGTGGTAGTGATTTGTTTATTGGCGGTACCCACAGTAATGGCCGTTCAAAACTGGGATGATCACGATAGATCAAATCGATTCACTGCTAAATCCTCGGCCAAGTCGTACTTGGATTCTTGCCAAAAAGATGCGGGCGCTATTCTCTTTACAATAGGCGATAATGACACATTCCCACTTTGGTATGCACAAGAAATTGAAAACTATAGAACCGATGTACGTATAGTTTGTACCAGTCTCTTCGAAACAGATTGGTATGTTGATCAAATGAAGAGAAAGGCATACACGAGTGAAGCAATACCTTCACAGATAACGCATGATAAATACAGATGGGGCTCGCGTGATGTAATGTATTTCCAAAATGTTGATCCATTATTCAATCGTGAAGTTTCAAAAAGTAGATGGGAAATCAAGGATTTTATAGATTGGATTGATAGCGACAAGCCCCAGACCAAATTCAAGTTTTTCTTGGAACAGCAAGAAGTTGACGTTAATGAGTATCCAGAAAATACCCAGAACCTGGTGTACTACCCAACCCAGAAAATTCGCATTCCGGTTAATAAAGAGAATGCCATAGAAAGTGGTTTGGTCAAAGAAAAAGATACTGCTCTCATGGTTGATTACATTGATATTGACCTTCCAGCTGCAATTACAAAGAAAAGCATGATGATGTTGGATATTATAGCCAATAACGATTGGAAAAGACCTTTATACTTTTCTGGAGGAAGTTTTGACGATGCTGAATTCATTTGGATGAAGGATTATTTACAATTAGACGGTCTTGCCTATAAATTAGTACCTATAAGAACCGAAAGAAACAATTCTTTTGACATGGGCCGAATAGATACTGATCTTATGTACGAAGTTGTTACAAAATGGGATTGGGGCAACTCTGGCAGCCCAGATGTTTATCATGATCCCCAAACAAGAGTTCAAGGCATTACTTATCGTAGCAACCTAGCTCGACTGGTAGACAAATTGATTGAAGAGAACAAGATTGATAAAGCCAAGGACATCATTAATCTGGCAATGGAAAATATGCCCGTTGAGAATTTCGCTTATTACCATTTTGTATTACCTTTTATAGATGGTTACTACAAGGTTGGTGAAACGAACCAGGCCCACGATCTATTTAATACCATGAAGAAGATATATCAGGAAAGATTGGAATACTATGACGGCATTCCACTTGATCAACAGTACGATAAGATTGATGATATAATTACGGATATGGAATCATATCGTAGGGTAATTGATGTTCTAATTGAGAATAATGATCGGGAGATGGCAGAAAAAGAAACTTTGATATTCAATGAGTATATTGACAAATTCAGTCATTTCTATCAAGATGAAATCCTTGAGGAAGAACCTGTAATTGGCAGTAATCCAGATATGTCAGACTCAGTTGAATTGGATAGTAGCACAATAGACGAAAAAGAGTTGGATTCAGTATTGGGACCGGAAGGAAATTAACAAAAAAACGGTTTCCGTAAACCAAATGACCTGTTAATCAGAACTGAAGAAATGAATTTTGTCTATGCATCCGAAGTCAAATAAAAAGATTACTTCGCATACAATGACGACATTGTGATTATACGTACTCGTTCAAAATGCCTATGAGTGTATTGGCATCTTGCTCACCACTTTGGCGCCATACCATTTCACCCTTTTTATAAATCATAAGGGTTGGCAAACCTTTAACACGCAGGGCCTGTGAAAGTTCTTTGTTCTTGTCAACATCAATCTTTATGACCTTACCTTTATCGCCTAGGGCAGCTGCAACATCCCTAAGTACAGGATGCATTGAAGTTGATTGTTCATTCCATTCTGCATAAAAATCCAACAAAACTGGAACATGTAAATCTATTAGTTCACCAAACTTAGACATATGGAGTTCTTTCGGTTACGAACCAAATGTAAGAAAAATTGTTAAAAAAGTAGTAATCGCTACGTTTTTGTAACTAAAGCTCGAAGTTAAATTCATGTTAACGGCTTTCTCTTCAAGGTAATTACCGTGATTTCTGGCCATATACCAACCCTGCCGGGATAACCTAAAAATCCAAAACCACGATTTACATTTATGTACTGGCCCATTTCCTTATAAATACCGGCCCAATATTTGTACCTCCATTTAACCGGACTCCATTTTACCCATCCGGGAATCTCAATGCCGAATTGCATGCCGTGCGTATGACCACTCAAAGTGAGGTGATAATGATAGTCATCATCAATTATAACATCTTCCCAATGGGATGGATCATGGCTCATTACTATTTTAAAATCATCTTTGGATATTGATTCAGTCGCTTTTCCAAGATCTCCTGCTTTTTTAAATCCGCCCCTACCCCAATTCTCAACACCGACCAACGCTATCCTGTCATCACCTTTTTGTAAATATCTGCTTTCATTCAATAAGAGATCAAAACCAATCTCCTTTTGTAGGTTTTTCAGATCTTCAAGATTTTCGCTTTTCAATTCCTCCGTTTCCCATGTCACATAATCCCCATAATCATGGTTGCCAAGAATGGAAAACTTACCTCCTTTAGCCTTTAGTCTGGAAAAAGTTTCTTTCCAGGGAACCATTTCTTCAGCCTTATTATTTACCATATCGCCGGTAAACAAGATTACCTCACTTTTTTGTTTATTGATAAGATCAATAGCATATTCTATTTTTTTACTATTATCAAAACTACCACTATGAACATCGGAAATCTGTGTTATCTGAAATCCGTCAAAAGCACTGGGAAGATCATCAAATTCCAAATTATATTTAAGCACCTTAAAATTATATTTACCGCGGTACATGCCATACAATAATGCCCCAAAAGGCACAGCGGCAATCCCCATCGCTATTAAACTCAAGAACCTTCTTCGTTCAGGGAGACTAAATTCTTTGGTCCCGCCAAAAAGTTTATGATAGGAACCGGTCAAAAACCGAAAGATATCCTCAGAAAAAAGAAATATTATTGTAATGAGCTTAAAGGTGATAATAGTCAGTAAAAATCCAAATGCATAACTCTTTGGCCTACTAAGGACCCTGCCCGCTTCCTCACCCCAGGTAAATTGATAAATGAAATTCAGTAGTACGATCAAGGAAATACCCATATATGTAAAATACACCCATGGATATCGTGTAACGGTTTTTAAGGCCTGTAAAACATAGAACCCCAATGCAATATAAATGGCAATAAAAATAATCCAACGTAACATATTCGGGTTTTTAGCAAATATATTTCTTAATAGAATTTTGTTAACACCATTTACAGTTTATTTAACTTCTCCGAGTACATTTTTTATCGTATCGATATTCGAGACAAAAAAACCTTGATCTGCTAAGAATGATGGCGAATTCATCGAAACCTTCGGATTACAGGCCAATCGCTCAGTAAATTTGGCCGCTGACAAATGTACAACCCCAAATCCATTTTTTTTAAATCTTTTAACGTTATCGGCATTTATCCCTCCTCCTGGCATAATAGCACAAGTAGTTGATTCAGAATTCAATTTAGTCAATAATTCTATACCATGTAATGCTGAATTTTGTTGTCCTGAAGACAAAATGTAATCTACGCCTAAACCTTCCAGTTGTTTCATTGTGGTTAACGGATTCGACACCCAATCAAACGCACGGTGAAAGGTGAACTTTAAGTTGCCAGATAAACCAATCAATTCTTTGGTGCGTTCTACATCTAAAGTAAAATCGGTATGCAATTGCCCAGAAACAATTCCATCAAAACCCATTTCAACACATAGTACGATATTTTCTTTCATAATATCAAATTCCCTATCTGAGTATGAAAAATCACCACTTCGAGGGCGAATAAGCACATGAACAGGAATCTCCAAATTCTTCTTCACCGTTTTTAAAAGCCCATAAGATGGGGTAATTCCGCCAACGGCCAACTCTGAACAAAGCTCAATCCGATCCGCTCCTGCATTTTGGGCATTCATTGCGGATTCCAATGAATTGGCACAAACTTCTACTAACATATTGCTTATATTTAGCTCTCTAAAAATAAGCAACCCTAACAGATGAGACGAAGAAAATTTCTGAAAAATTCAAGCACAATTACTGCTGGATTGATTTCAGCCCCCATATTGGCATCTTGTCAGGAAACAAAATCTGTTGAACCAACGGCCAGCAAAGAATCAATCGGTATAAAGCCCATTGCCATTTGCACATGGAATTTTCAGAATGCAACCGCAAAGGCCTGGGAGGTTTTAAAGGATGGGGGCAGGTCTTTAGATGCGGTCGAGCAAGGTGTAATGATCGAAGAGGCCGATGTAAATAATCAAACAGTTGGTAAAGGTGGTCGCCCGGATAGGAACGGCAATGTAACTTTGGATGCCTGTATCATGGACAAGGATGGTAATTGTGGTGCGGTACTTTGTATGCAAAATATTGCCCATCCTGTTTCCGTGGCCCGTAAGGTTATGGAAGATACGCCCCATGTAATGTTAGCTGGTAAAGGTGCTGAGCAATTTGCCTATGAAAAAGGATTTGAAAAGGTGGACTTGCTCACCGAAAAATCAAAACAGGAGTGGTTGGAATGGAAAAAAACCTCACAATACAAACCCATCATCAACATTGAAAACCATGACACTATTGGCATGTTGGCCATTGATAAGTTTGGTGATATCTCAGGTGCCTGTACAACTAGCGGCATGGCTTATAAATATGGTGGCCGTGTCGGGGATTCCCCCATTATTGGAGCTGGACTTTTCATTGACAATGAAGTCGGTGGTGCTACAGCCACTGGTGTAGGTGAAGAAGTGGTTCGGACCGTAGGTAGTTTTCTGATTGTTGAACTTATGCGCCAAGGAAAATCACCACAAGAGGCCTGTGAAGAAGGTGTAAAGCGTATCATTGCCAAAAACAAGGACAATACGGATTTTCAAATAGGTTTTATAGCCATAAACAAAAAAGGGGAAACAGGAAGTTATTGTATTCAACCTGGATTTACCTTTAGACAATATTCCAAGGAAGGGCATGTAAACAATCCTTCCGATTCTTTTATTAATTCTTAAATTAAATTGCTTAGAAGAAAAACTTCGTAGTTTTAAAAAATAACAAGAACACCTATATGGCCGAACAAAAACGACTCTTTTTACTTGATGCATTCGCTTTGATATTTCGCGGTTACTATGCTCTTATCAAGAACCCAAGAATAAATTCAAAAGGAATGGATACCTCTGCCATTATGGGGTTTACAAATTCGCTTTTTGATGTAATCAAACGTGAAAAACCAGACCACCTTGCCGTTTGCTTTGATAAAGGAGGAAGTGTGGAAAGAACAGAAATGTTCCCTGACTATAAGGCAAATAGACTCGAAACCCCTGATGCCATAAAAATCGCGGTACCTTTTATCCAAGAAATTTTGAAAGCCATGCATATTCCTGTTGTGGTACAGGAGGGTTGGGAAGCTGATGATATCATTGGTACTTTGGCCAAACAAGCTGAGCAAGAAGATTACAAAGTCTATATGGTGACACCTGATAAGGATTTTGGTCAATTGGTTACGGATAATATTTTCATGTATCGCCCTGCACGTATGGGTAATGGTATTGAAATCTGGGGAATCCCCGAAGTACAAAAACGTTTTGGGGTAGAACGTCCAGAACAAGTTATCGATTACTTGGGTATGATGGGTGATGCGAGTGACAATATACCAGGTCTGCCAGGTGTAGGTGACAAGACCGCCAAAAAATTCATTGATGAGTTCGGCTCTATGGAAGGCCTATTGGCCAATACCGATAAGTTGAAAGGCAAAATGAAAGAGAAGGTTGAAGAAAATAGCGAACTCGGCTTGCTATCAAAAAAATTGGCCACAATTTGCACTACTGTCGACGTAAAATTTGATGCCAAGGACTATGAAATGTCAGTGCCGGACAATGATAAGGTACAGGAGATATTTAATGAACTCGAATTTAGAAGACTTAAAGACCAATTCATAAAAATATTCTCGGAAGAAGCTGAGGAAACAAGTACATCGAACAATGATGCTCAAGCTGCAAAAAAAGTAGTTACTGAAGCGGGAGGTGGACAATTTTCACTCTTCGGAAATGATGGTAATGCACCTGCTACTATCAAAACAACTTCAGGCAGAAAGACCATTAAAGACGTTCCGCATGTGTATCAGAGTGTCGCTAGTGGTATGGCCATGAAATTCTTTATGCAGAATTTAATGAAGCAAGACTCGGTTTGTTTTGATACCGAAACCACCGGATTAAATCCACTCACTGCAGAATTGGTGGGTATAGCCTTTTCATGGGAAGCAGGAAAAGGGTTTTATCTTCCATTCCCTGAAAATAAAGATGAGGCCCAAGAGATTATTGAAACCTTACGTGAGTTTTTTGAATCTGAAAAAATTGAGAAGATCGGTCAGAATCTAAAGTATGATATAAAGGTGCTTCATAAGTACAACATCAAAGTAAAGGGCAAGTGTTTTGATACGATGTTGGCCCATTACCTCATCAATCCCGATATGCGTCACAATATGGATATCTTGTCGGAAGCTTATTTGAACTACACACCAGTATCAATAACAGAACTCATAGGGAAAAAGGGCAAAAACCAATTGAGCATGCGTGAGGTGCCTTTGGATCAGCAGACCGAATATGCCGTTGAAGATGCGGATATAACTTTTCAATTGGCGCAACATTTTAAACCTGAATTGGCGGAGGCCAAGACCGAGGAACTATTTAATACAATTGAAATTCCCTTACTACATGTTTTAGCTGATATGGAGTTGGAGGGCATCAATTTGGATAAGGCATTCCTAAATTCACTGTCGGACGATTTGAATAATGATATCAAAAATCTGGAATTAAAAATCTATAAAAAGGCTGGTCAGGAGTTCAATATTGCCTCGCCTAAGCAATTAGGCGAAATACTTTTTGATAAATTAAAATTGGTAGATAAACCCAAAAAGACCAAAACAGGGCAATATTCCACCGCTGAGGATGTATTGTCCTATCTAGCGAAAGATCATGAAATTATCCGCAATGTTCTGGAATACCGTGGCTTGAGCAAACTCAAAAGTACCTATGTAGATGCCTTACCATTGCAGGTTGAAGAGAGTACAGGTCGCGTTCATACTGATTATATGCAAACTGTGGCCGCAACAGGAAGGTTAAGTAGTAATAATCCCAATCTTCAAAATATTCCCATACGAACCGAACGTGGACGGCAAGTGCGAAAAGCCTTTGTTCCCAGAGATGAAAACCACATTCTTTTGGCAGCGGATTATTCACAGATAGAATTACGGATCATCGCTGCATTAAGTGAAGAAACTACAATGATCGAGGCTTTCAAGAATGGGGAGGATATTCATGCATCAACGGCATCCAAAGTTTTCAATGTTCCGCTGGAAGAGGTGACCCGTGAACAGCGTGGCAATGCCAAAACTGTAAATTTTGGGATTATCTACGGTGTATCGGCATTCGGACTTAGCAACCAGACCGATTTATCACGTACTGAAGCCAAAGAACTTATTGAAACCTATTATAAGACCTATCCCAAATTAAGAAACTATATAAGTGAGCAAATTGATTTTGCCCGGGACCACGGATACGTACAAACGGTTTTAGGGAGAAGGCGCTATTTAAAGAATATTAATGGGAGTAATGCCGTTGTTCGTGGTGCCGCTGAGCGTAATGCCGTAAATGCACCCATTCAAGGAAGTGCCGCCGACATCATAAAAATTGCAATGATCAACATCCATAAAAAATTATCGGAGGGTGACTACAAAACGAAGATGTTATTACAGGTACACGATGAACTGGTATTTGATGTGTACAATCCTGAATTGGCTAAGTTGAAAGCTATGGTTAAGTCTGAAATGGAAAATGCCTATGTGTTAAATGTCCCCTTGGATGTAGACTTGGGCATGGGAAATGACTGGCTAGAGGCTCATTAAAAGGGCCTACTTACCTGATTAAAGTTAAAAATTAGCTAAAATCAAGGTTCCTTATGGAAAGTACATACTAATCTTCAATTTATTTGCGTTGCTAGTTAATCAGATGGTTTTCTAATGATAATTACCTATGTGGATGAAAAAGGCTATTTCTATTTTATGTTTTGTTATGCTAGTATGTTCTTATGGTCATGCTCAAGAGAACAATATAGATAGAAACATGCAGGTTGAAACTTCGACAATTCAGAAAGTAAAAGTATTTCCCAACCCGGCAACCAATGTGGTAAATATTCTCGGATTAATAAACTGCGATAAAGCCGATATCTTGATTTCAGATGTTTATGGGAATGTGATGTTAAAGCATCATTGGAGAATAAAAAACAATGCACTGAACATTCCTATAGTCACTCTCGATACAGGAATTTATATAGTAACAATTCGCTCCCAAGAGCAGAATATTCAAACCAAGTTTTATAAAAAATAAAAAGCCTTGACGTCACGTTCAAGGCTTTTTAAGAATATTATCAAAATCCTATCTTTTTATAAAAATCAACTCTCCACTGTCGTTAAAGTTTGGTATATCCAAATCTGCGGCATCAACGGTCATCATATCCTTATCAATAGTGACATTAACGGACACAGTTTCGCCATCACCATCCAAAATAGTCAAAACCTTACCATCAAACGTGTAAGTGCTTGCTTCATTGTCGCTTTCTGTTGGGCAAGGAATCTCCAATCCAGTGCCAGAGGAATTCACACTAATCTCAACATAATTTGAAGAATTGGAAGCAGTAACGGTCATATCACTATTAAAAGTAAAAGAAAGAATATAACAGTCCTTTGCCGTCAAAAAGTTGAGGATGTCCCTCGCATTCTTTGCATCATCGCTAGCTGTTTCATTGTTGATCATCAACTCTGTTACATCCCAAGTTCCAATAATTGAGCTTGCATCAACTACATCTACCACCTTATCCGATGAACAAGAAAAGATTAAAAAAGTGACCAATATATATAATAATGAATATCGTTTCATGATTTTTAAGTTTTGTCAGTTTGTCAAGGGCAAAACGTAAAAACGGGCAATTTATTATAGAAAAACAGTGTTGAAAACTACAAAACAAAGCGATATGTCGCTTTTATCAAAAAAGTGTTGTCCATTTTTTGATTCAATATTTGAGCGTCTAAATTACTGCCCAGAGAATCCATAGGGTCACCAAATCCAGTAACTCCCTGGGACCAAACCAAAAATATTTCAGACCCGGGTATATATTCCCATCTAACCACCAAATTAGACCTAAACTGCACAAACGAAAAGTCAGGATCCGCTATTTCGTAATCGGTATTACCATCCAAATTTTCGTCTACAAAATACGACCCTGTATTATTAGTTCTTGATAATTGGTTCTCGTCAAACAAGGTTACCCTTCGATCAAGCTTTTCGGCTATTGGATCATTCACAAAATTAAAATCAGTGTAAGTACCTCTCGAAATAAAAGGCTCACCATAAAACTGTATTGATAAATCAGGATTTAGGCTATAATTAAAGCGAACGGATGTACTAAATGTTCTTTGGTCAATATTCCCTGTTATATAGCGAGGAGTTCCATTAAAATCCAACTCATCAACATATTGGGTTTTATTCGGATTTTCTTCATACTCCGTAGAAACGGATAAACTAAACGCATCAAAAGGTTGGTATCTAAAACGCAATACATAACGTTGTAGTGAAAAATTATTTTCTGCTGCTTGACTGTTTATATACCCAAGCGTGAAATTAAACTTTTTACGTTGGTCCGATCCAAAAAACAAGTACCCAAAATTCTCATCTGACCATCGCCAACGAGGACCACCCCTTAAAACCGTATTTGAGAAAATACGTGGTTTATGGGCACCGCCCAATTCTGTCCACCAATTGTTCTTATAATTAATAAATCCTTCAAACTGGTATTGAACACGATTATAATTACCCTCAAAATCATAAGTTGTCTGCTGTTCCAATTCCAATCGTATTCTTCTGTAAAAATTAGTAGGTTTCAAAAATAATCGCTGTACTTCAGCATATTGCTTTATCTCATCGGCTTGTCGTAAAAATCCAACGTCATTTAATTCCAATTCAGGGGAACGCCATATTACCCCACCTTCATATCGCCAATTACCACCACCTGCCTTACCAACTTCCAACTTGCCACCAGTCCCTGTCATTGAGGTTTGACTTGGATCAACCTCAACATGATCTGCATCTACACGTTGAAACAAATGGGTAATGCTTTTCTGAACGTTTTCAATTGCTTCTTCACTTCCAACAATATGACTTGCTACGATATTACCTTCAAGGTAATATTTGCGATTTTTCCAGTTGTGCCTAAAGTCAAATCCACCCGTATAGGCAGCTTCTCGTAAATAATTTAAATTTGATTCAAGCTTTCTATTGGTTGCAGTGAAAATTCCACCGATGTAGGAGTTACGATTATTAAAATCTTTCTGAGCCCTACCTACAAGGTAATTGGTCAAAGGTTCAACCAGCTCTTCCCTTCGCTCTCCATTTGCATCTACATCTGCATACATTTTCCCAGTTACACTTTCCAATAATCCCAAGGACCATCCCTTTTTTGTTTTACCTGAAAATTTGGCTGCTCCCAAAATGGTCGTATTCGTGGGTTGATCTGCAAACTCACCATCGATCAAATCAGGACTTCCTTGTGGACTACGCCCGATGCGACGACTATAGAATACATTATCATTCCGATCTGCGAACTCATAATCGAAAATATTCTTGTTCTCCACAAAAAAAGGCCGTCTTTCCTCAAAGAAAATCTGAAACCCATCAAGGGCTATAGCTCCGGGATCCGCTTCAACTTGCCCAAAGTCAGGATTCATGGTTAAATCAAGTGTAAGGTCATTGGTAATACCGATCTTGGCATCCAACCCTCCGTTCAATATAAAATCCGATCCATCCCGGAAAGGGTTGCCACTTTCTTTGGGATATGTTTCCAACTGGTTTACCATAAATGGCTGAATCTCCAATTGTTTTTGCGGTTGAATGTCCATCAAACCCCTAAGTTCACCAAACTCACTAACCATACCCGAGGCATCTTGTGGTAGACGTTGCCAAACAGACCATTCATCTTCCCTAAATACCATTCGAGAACATTCCAGACCCCAGATCTGTTCCTTGGATTTTCCGAATTTTAATTGGCTAAAAGGTATTTTCATCTCTGCTGTCCATCCTTCATCGTCCAAATTAGATGCAGTATACCAAATTGGATTCCAGCTATCGTCGAAATTATTGCCATTTTCAGTGGCAAATTCATCGACTTTGACACCAGCGGCAGTAACAATAAATACAAAAGCGTTTTGTTTATCATTGTAACTATCTATTAAAATGGCTACTCCGTCCCCAACAAAATTATCTCTCCTAGACAATCTTTTTTCAATCTTATCAGGCTCAGTATCATAACAACGGAAAGCCACATAGAGGAATTTCTTATCGTAAACAATTTTGAATTTGGTCGGTTGACTAGGTGGGGTATTTTCATCTGGTTCCCATTCAATAAAATCCCCTTCCCATTTGGCAAGTTTCCAACCTTCATCGTCCAGGATGCCATCTATGCCAATAGCATTCTCACCGCTCAAAGGAACGGCGGTGTAAGTACGCTTTGGAACAACAATTGTAGAATCCTGTGCAAATAAGAAATGTTGCGAGAGTAAAAATGAGAAGAGTGTGAGAAATGCAATTCTCATAATTAGTGAAGGCTTTTGGTCTGCTATTTTCTCCAAAAGTAACTCTGCAGTCACAATTTCTTTCAATTTTAAATAATTTTTAACAGCCTTTTCTGTTAAATTTTCAATCTTTTTATATCATAGGATAAAACGATACGTCGCTTTTATCAAAAAAATATTCTGCGGCTTTTCATTATTAAAAATATTATCCTGCAGATCATTAAAAAGGCCTTCTTGAGGATTACCTGATTGTGATAAATCTTGTGACCAAACCAAATAAATTTCGGAACCTGGTGTATACTCCCATCTTACTACCAGATTAGAGCGAAATTGTACAAAAGAAAAGTCGGGATTATCAAAACTAAAGTCAATAGTACCATCCAAGTCATCATCAATTTCATAAACATCATTCGCCAAAGAAATCTGATTGCCTAAAAATGGTGATATCCTATTGTTGAATTCCTTTGCCATTGGATCGGTGACTTCCTTAAAATCGGAATAGCGACCCCTTGAAATAAAAGGTTGGCCCCAATATTGAATTGTTAAGTTGGGGTTTATTGTATAATTAAGACGGAACGACATACTCAAAGTCCTTTGATCAACCGTACCATTAAGATATCTGGTTTCCCCGTTCACTTCCAAATTATCGATGTACTGTAGTTTATCTCTATTAATGCTATATTCTGGTGAAGCTGATATTCGAAGTGAATTGATAGGTTGATAGGTTAATCTGAATTCAGCATTGTATGAACTGTTTGAATCATCTACGGCCTTATTACCATTGTGGAAGAAATTGAACCTCAATTTTTTTCGTCGATCCATACTAATACCGTTCCAAAAACTAAAGCCTGCGGATTGTTTTAATCTTGGCCCACCTCTTAATGCAAAATTGGAATACGAAATAGGCTCATAGTTAAAACCAAGGTTTGTGAACCAATTATTTTTCCAATTCTGCCATGAATTTGTATTGAACATAAGACTGTTATGGTTACCCCCAAAGTCCCAAGCACTCCAGTGGTTATAATTGATTCCTACCTTTCTAAAGGTATTATCAGGTTTCAAGGTTTGATACCCTATCCAGGTATAATGTCGAATGTCATCTGCCCGCCTTTGAAACCCTATGTCATTTATTTCCAATTCGGGCGAGCGCCAGGTTGCGCCAGATTCAAATTTCCAATGACCATTTCCAATTTTCCCCAATTGAATATTACCTCCTGTCCCTGAAAGGGAAGTTCGGTTTAGATCAACATCAACATGATCGGCCCCAACTCTTTGAAATAAATGTGTTATGGATTCTTGCGTATTCTGAATGGCTTCCGTACTACCTTTTACATGACTCCATATAATATTGCCCCCCAAATACCAGTCACGATCATTCCATTGGTGCTTAAAATCAATTCCACCCGTAAATGCAGATGTATGAAGAAAATCTAGCTGTTGTGTTAGATTATCCCTGTTAGTGGCCGTAAAAATACCTCCAATAAATGTATTTCGGTCATTGAAATCTTTTTGCAATCTTCCAACAAAATAATTGGTCAATGGTTCAACAATTTCCTTTCTACGCTGCCCATTATTATCTATAGTGGCGTATTTTTTAGCGGTCACACTTTCCAATACTCCAATTGACCAACCATCCTTCGTTTTTCCACTAAACTTGGCAGCACCGATAATATTGGTGTTTTCTGGTTGATCTACAAACTCTTCGTCAGTTGTATCTGGAAATCCTTGAGGACCACGCCCAATACGCCTTGAATAGAATAGATTATCGGACCCAAAGGTATTGCCTGCCTCTGAAGAAGAAATTCTATAATCAAAAATGTTCTTATTCTCAACAAAGAAAGGTCTTTGTTCTTTAAAGAAAATCTGAAATCCATCCAATGCAATTGCAGACGGATCAGCCTCAACCTGACCAAAATCTGGATTGATGGTTAAATCCATAGTTAAATCATTGGTTATGCCAATTTTGGCATCCAACCCACCTGTCAGTTGCCCATCACTTCCATCACTAAAAGGGTTGCCATCTTCAGCTTCATAGGTTTTTATACTCCCAACAGTATATGGCTGAATCTCCATTTGTTTTTGCGGCTCCAAGTTGAACAATCCGTGTAACTCACCAAATTCACTAATAAAACCAGGGGTATCTACAGGCAATCTCTGCCATACAGATCTTTCTTCTTCCCTGAAATGTCTTCGCATCACTTCCAATCCCCATACCTGTTCTTCAGATTTGCCAAACTTTAATTGACTTAACGGAATTTTCATCTCTGCTGTCCAACCTTCAGCATCAATATTGGTTTTGGTATACCAAATGGGATTCCAGCTTTCATCTTCATTAGCACCATTATTGGTTTCGAATACATCTCCTTTTACCCCTGCTGCTGAAACGATGAATCCAAAAGCAGTTCGCTTATCATAATAACTATCAATAAATACGCCGACCCAATCCCCATCAAAAGTATCCCTTCTTGAAAGACGTTTGACTATTTTATCCGGCAAACTGTCTAAGCATTGTATTCCTATATATATGTTCTTATTATCATAAGTGATTTTAAATCGTGTTTGATTACTAGGTGGTGTATTCTCATCAGGTCTACTTTCGATAAAATCATTTTCCCACTCAACGACATTCCAAGCCGCCTCATCCATTAGACCATCAATAACGGGTAGCTCACCACTGGTTAATGCTTTTGTGGTATATATTCTTTTAGGAACAACGGTAGTTGAATCCTGGGCATAGGAAGACGCTTGAACAATGAAAATTGCGCAAAAAAATAGAAGGCTGGCTCTCATCGATGATGGCTGTATGATTGATGTCCTATTAAAGACTAATGGCCAAATAAAACGTTACAGTCCTATGATATTTTTAAGGTTTTTTTAACAAAACCCGAGGTATTCATTACGAATGAAATTGAAACTAAAATGATACTTTAACATGTTTTTTGAGCCAAAAAAATAATCAGATACAGGCATTTGTATTTCTATATAATAATTGTACATTTGCACCCCGTTTAACAGGATTGAAGTATTTAAATAATAAAAATATTAGTGTGGACACATTAAGCTACAAGACTATTTCTGCCAATAAGGCCACGGTAAACAAGCAGTGGTTATTGGTTGATGCCGAAGGAGAGGCTTTAGGCCGTTTGGCCTCTAAAGTTGCTAAATTACTTAGAGGCAAACATAAACCTAATTTTACTCCACATGTTGATTGCGGAGATAACGTTGTTATCATCAATGCGGAAAAAATCACCTTATCAGGGAATAAGTGGGATAGCAAGACGTATAGCCGTTATACTGGTTACCCAGGTGGTCAGCGTATAACTACTGTAAAACAAGTGTTGGACAAAAATCCAGGTAGAATAGTAGAAAAGGCCGTTAAAGGCATGCTTCCAAAAAATAGGTTAGGTGCAGATCTTTTCAGAAACCTCAAGGTTTACGTAGGGCCAGATCATAATCAAGAAGCTCAAAAACCAACTGCAATAAATTTAAACGACCTTAAATAATGGAAGTAATTCACAAAATTGGTAGAAGAAAAACAGCAGTAGCCCGTGTTTATCTTTCAGATGGTAAAGGAAAAATTAGTGTTAATGATAGGGATTTAAACAACTATTTCCCTACAGCGACACTTCAATACAAAGTAAAGCAAGCATTTGCATTAACCAATACCGAGGACAATTATGACGTTAAGGTCAAAGTTTATGGTGGCGGTATTACTGGTCAGGCTGAGGCTATCAGATTAGCACTTTCAAGAGCATTGTGCGAAGTTGATGAAGAAAATAGAACAGCGCTTAAGCCTGAAGGCCTGTTGACCAGAGATCCAAGAATGGTTGAACGTAAGAAATTCGGACAGAAGAAAGCTCGTAAGAAATTCCAGTTCTCTAAACGTTAATAATTTTGCTATCCCAGGAGTTATTGGGATTCAGCATCTATTCATAATTAAACATATACTGAAACGAGTTCGGTATAAAAATTGTTCATTGAAAGTCTCGTAAAGAGACAATTAAAAAATCCCGATTTCCATTTCCAATGGAAAAATATAGATTAATCTCATTTATCAATATTAGGGTAAATTAGTTTAGCATCTAAATGCTTGAGGCTCCACGCCATTAGAGTGGTACCACTCAAACATTGCTAATTCAAAAGAACGTAAACTAAATTTAAATGGCGAAAGTCGAAGTAAAAGAATTATTGGAAGCGGGTGTGCATTTTGGCCACCTAACAAGAAAATGGAATCCCAACATGGCGCCCTACATCTACATGGAGCGCAACGGAATCCACGTTATCAACCTTTATAAGACAGTAGCAAAATTAGATGAGGCCAATGAGGCTCTCAAAAAAATTGCTGCCTCTGGTCGAAAAATACTTTTCGTAGCTACAAAAAAACAGGCAAAGGACATCGTTGCAGACAAGGTGGCAAAAGTAAATATGCCATACATTACTGAAAGGTGGCCTGGTGGAATGTTGACCAACTTTGTTACGATTCGTAAAGCTGTTAAGAAAATGGCTTCAATTGATAGGATGAAGAAGGACGGTACATTTCTTACATTATCTAAAAAAGAGCGTCTACAGGTTGATCGTTTACGTGCAAAATTAGAAAAGAACTTGGGTTCGATTTCGGAAATGACACGGCTTCCAGGAGCACTTTTCATTGTTGATACAATGAGAGAGCATATTGCAGTTAAAGAAGCTCAAAAATTGAACATTCCCATTTTCGCGATGGTTGACACCAATTGTGATCCTAGAGATGTTGATTTTGTTGTTCCATCAAATGATGATGCTTCCAAATCAATTGAATTAATCATGACCCAAGTAACTGATGCCGTTGCTGAAGGTTTAACTGAGCGAAAAGCTGAAAAGCAAGGAGATGCTCCTAAGGCTAAAACTGAAGAAGCACCCAAAATAGCTGCTCAGAAAAAAGAAGCTGAGAAAAAGGAAATTACGGCACCAGAAGCGGTTGAAGAGAAGGTTGTTGAGAAGGTTGCTGAGGTAGTAGAAGAGGTAAAAGCGAAAGCACCTAAGGAAGCACCTCCAAAAAAAACAGCAAAAGCAAGTACTGATAAAGCTGATGACCTTACCAAAATTGAAGGTATTGGCCCTAAAGGCGCAGAGGCTCTTGTCAATGCAAGCATTGACACCTATGCCAAATTGGCTAAAGCCAAAGCTGATAAAATCAAAGAGATTTTAACAGAAGCTAGTTCAAGAATGGCACATTTAGACCCAACTTCTTGGCCTAAGCAAGCTAAAATGGCCGCTGAGGGCAAATGGGACGAACTTAAAGAATGGCAAGACAATACCAAAGGTGGTGTTGAATAGGTTTCAATAGGCAAATTTAAATCAAGTAATAACACTGTCAAATTCATATGACAGTATTAAATAATAAGTAAGATGGCTAAAATTACCGCCGCGGAAGTAAATAAATTAAGAAAGACCACAGGAGCAGGAATGATGGACTGCAAAAACGCCTTGGTCGAAGCAGAAGGGGATTTCGAAAAAGCAATTGAGATTCTTCGTAAAAAAGGACAAAAAGTAGCTGCAAAAAGAGCCGATAGGGAATCCTCTGAAGGAGCTGCTATAGCTAAAGTCAATGAAGGAAATACAACAGGTGTTATCATTTCATTGAACTGTGAAACCGATTTTGTAGCAAAAAATGACAGCTTTGTTACATTAGCGAATGACCTGGCTGATATAGCACTGGGTTATGACAGTAAAGAAGCATTTCTTGCCGCCGATTTCAACGGTTTAAGTGTACAGGAGAAGTTAACAGAGCAAACTGGTGTTATTGGAGAGAAAATCGAGATTGGTGGTTTCGATAGGCTAAACGCTGCTTTCGTTGGATCTTATATACATGCTGGAAATAAAATAGCAACTTTAGCTGGCCTTTCGGCTGCTGTTGAAGGTGTTGCCATCGCCGCCAAAGATGTTGCAATGCAAGCTGCAGCAATGAACCCAGTAGCCTTGAATGAAGATGGTGTAGACCAATCTGTAATTGACAAAGAAATTGAAATTGCAAAAGACCAATTGCGTCAACAAGGCAAGCCAGAAGCAATGTTGGATAATATAGCAAAAGGCAAGCTTAAGCGCTTCTTTAAAGACAATACTTTGGTTAACCAGGATTTCATTAAAGATAGCAAACAAAGTGTTGCCCAATATGTAAAGTCTGTTGATACTGATTTAACTGTTACCGGATTTGCAAGAGTAGCGCTAGGATAGATTCAATACCAAACTAATTTTATTGACCGTCATGCTTATTAGTATGGCGGTTTTTTTATTTCCAATCAGATTCCTCCAAAGTAAACATTTCATTTACCGGGACATTAAATATTTCCGAAATCCTCAATGAAAGAACCGTAGATGGCACATATTTACCAAGTTCCATTGCATTTATGGTCTGCCTACTCACTTTAACCTTTTCTGCTAACTGAGCTTGTGTTAAATTATGTATAGCACGTTGTACCTTTATTCTATTCTTCATA
>JAAETN010000489.1 GCA_024228355.1 Maribacter sp.
TACGAGTCAACCTTATACAAAGAATCTTTGCAAAGCTGGCAGACACATTGTTTTCAGGCCGCATGTCATCATGGTGTAGCAACGGAGTGGTTATGGATGAACTATCGCGTTCCTGTGAAACTGCATGATTATCGTTATCTTGGCAATAACTTTCGAGAGCGGGAACGAATAAAGAGGAAAACCAAAAGATGGATGTTGAAACTTCAATCCATGCCTATATTAGAGCGTCAGGCGTTACTATCTGCCATGGATGTGGTTCGGGATCAATAACCGTATTTTGAAGAAAGATATTTTTGGTTTTGCGACAAGAAGAAAGATAGCACCGCCCGATAACTGTAGAACTGTGTTTTAGGATTTTCAGAACACACGATTGGATAAGATTAAAAAATAACATTCCCAAAATTTGAATAGGACATGAAAGAGAAAGCAAAATTAACTATCGATCTGGCGTTGAGTGCAATAAAAATAAAAAGGTCCGAAATCGATGCTCTTGGCAATTATCATATTTACGTTTCATGTACTGTAAGGAGCACATTGTGCCATAAATGCGGAGAAAAAATTAGCAGATTTCATGGACAATGTGATGACTCCATAATTGAGCACCTTCCTATTTTGGAACAACGGGTATTTATCCATGTCAAATGGCCACGATTTAGATGTCATAATTGTGATAACAATCCAACCACTTCGTTTCACCCTCAATGGCTAAATAATACAGGGAGTCAAACAAAAGCATATGAAAATTTTTGCTTAAAGTTCCTAATCAACTCTACGGTAAAAGATGTATCTGAAAAACTCAGTACTACCGAAGAGCAGGTTGAAGGTATCATTAATAGAAATATTGACACAGACATTGATTGGAATAAAACTCATCCAAAACGAATAGGGCTTGACGAAATAGCCTTGAGAAAAGGCCACTCACAATACTTAACAATTGTATCCGATATGAGTACCCCTGGAAAAATAAAAGTATTAGCGGTTATCAAAGGCCGTACCAAAGAGGAGATTCTACCTTTCTTAAAAAGCATCCCGAAGAAAATACTCATGTCGTTAGATGCAATTACGATTGATATGAGTGGTAGTTATTTTTCTGCACTTAAGGAACTTATTAGCGACATGAATTATTTCAATCGTATTGTTACAATTGACAGATTTCATGTGGCAAAATTAATTGGAGATAAAGTTGATAAAGAAAGGAAAAAAGTTATCAAGAAATTAAAAAAAGTGTTTAAGAACGATGAAGATCAATTAATGCGATTGAAACACACAATGTGGCCTTTTCGTCATCATTTGGATGATTTGGATGATAATGAGAGAAACCAACTTGAAAATTTATTTGAATTAGAACCAGCCTTGAAGGAATGTTATGAATTAAGAGAATGCCTTTACAGGATTTTTGAGTTGAAAGAAATTTCAAAAAAAGAAGCTAGGGAAAAAATTGATCAATGGTGTAATAACGCTGAAAAATACGAAACAAAAGGATTTAAACCGTTTATCTCTTTTATCTCAACCTATAGAAATTTTGAAGAAAATATCTTGAACTACTTTACTCATCGCATTTCAAGTGGTCCAGTAGAAGGACTTAATAACAAAATAAAAGTAATTAAACGTCGAGGATTTGGATTTAGAAATATTAAAAATTTTGCAAAAAGAGTGTTCCTGGATATCAATTACAAACCTATCCTACTTCCTGCAACTGTGCGATAATCCAACAACTTACCTACTTATCTTAATCACTTCTCCCTATTTCTATTATTAAAAGCGACCTACTCAAAGGGGGAATTGGCCAATTCTAATCAAAGTGCAATCTTTAATGCAAATCCTTATCGTTCCCACATTCAATAGTACAAAATTTAGCCATATTCATGAAAATCCTCCACACCAGTTCCGGTTGACCCAATTTGTACGAGTATGTCCTTGGTGATCCCGTTAACGCTCAGGATCCAACGGGAAAAGCGCGCATGCGAACGGTAGATGACTTCATCAAAGAAGAGTCGATCGATGTAGTCAAAAACTTGGCCGGGGAATTACTGAACGCTTACTTTGTGCCTCTCGTTCAATTAGGTGCTGGTGGGAGCTCAGCTACTGCTCCCAAGTCACCGGAGGAAGCTCGGGCAGCTCCGAAAGCTGAAACGTTAGTTGAGCATGCAGCAAAGATTGTCGTAGTAGGAACTGGAGTCAAAGCTGTTGGAGTAGTTGCGAAAACAGTAA
>JAAETN010000490.1 GCA_024228355.1 Maribacter sp.
ATGACCCAAGATATAGGTACGGCCATTCAAAGGGTAAAAGACTATCCTGATATTACGGGTATGGTTTATACCGTGGGAAACGAACAGGATTACCATTTTAAAGTGCTTTTTTTGATATTAAAGAAACTTGGCTTTTCATGGGCAGAAAGCTTACATCACTTGAGCTACGGCATGGTTGACCTACCAAGCGGAAAAATGAAAAGTAGAGAAGGTACCGTTGTGGATGCCGATGACCTCATAATAGATATGTCTAAAACTGCAGCTACGATTTCACAAGAGTTGGGTAAATTGGAGGATTACTCCCAGACCGATAAAGAAGAATTGTATAAAATGATTGGTTTAGGTGCCTTAAAGTACTTTATCTTAAAGGTTGACCCCAAGAAGCGTATATTGTTCAATCCTGAAGAATCTGTTGATTTTCAAGGGAATACGGGGCCATTTATTCAATATACCTATGCCAGAATTCAATCTATCTTACGAAAAGCTGAAGAGATCAATTGTGTCATGTCGATTGCAATCGAGACCTCGATGGAACTGCATCCAAAAGAAAAGGAACTTTTAAAACAGATTCAACAATTTCCAGAGACTATTCAATTGGCGGCTGAAAATTATAGTCCGGCATTGATTGCAAATTATACCTATGACCTAGTCAAAGAATTTAATTCTTTTTATCAACAGGTATCAATTCTTGGTGAGTCTAACGAACAAAAGAAAATACTTCGAGTACAGTTATCCAAGAAAGTTGGTGAGATTATTCAATCTGCATTTTTGTTATTGGGAATTCAAGTTCCTCAGCGTATGTAGTTAGAATCTGATTCTAAAGCTAAAATTCGGAGTTAGTCCCAAAGAAACACTTTCCACGGTTTCAACCTCATCATTATCATTAA
>JAAETN010000491.1 GCA_024228355.1 Maribacter sp.
ACTCTCCATTTCTTCCAAGGTTGGCGGTAGACCAGTAAGATCCAAAGACAACCTCCTTAGCAAAATTTCCCTATTTGCCCTTGGAGAGGACGCTAGACCCTCTTTCTCAAGTCGTGCCAATATAAAATTGTCAATCGGGTTTGCTACTTTATCAATTGACTCAACTTTAGGGATAGGCGTTTTTTTTGGTGGGATAAAAGCCCAATGATCCTTATAAACGGCTCCCTCTTCAATCCATTTGACCAACATTGCCTTTTCATAATCGGTCAATGAGAGATGAGAATCGGGCATCGGCATAATACGCTCAGGATTACTGGTCAAAATACGATGCACCACTTCGCTCTTTTTTAAATTCCCTGGGACGATGGCGTACTTCCCTGGCGAATCTTTAAGCTCAGCATAGGCCAAATCAGGCAAATGCAATTGCAATCCAGCTTTTATCTTTCCCTTATCCGGGCCATGACATATAAAACATTTATCTGATAAGATGGGCTTTACATGTTGGTTGAAATCGACTTCTTCGGGAAGATTACCATAAGCCAACTTTACAGACTCCGAGAGTTCAGGAGCACCACAACTAACTAGAAGTACCACCAATACACTTATACCAAGAATGAAATTGCTTTTAAACATGTCTAGTGCCCTCTGTGATCCCAATAAATAATACGTTTACTACCTTATTTAATTGTACCGTTCATTATTTGGCTAATATCCAATGGGTCATTAAGATTCTTCTGCAATTGCAATAAGTCCGCAAAGAGATTATCTATTTTTTCCTGATATTCTGGATTTTCTGCCAAGTCATTCATTTCTTCGGGATCATTAACCATATCGAATAATAATACTTTTTTCAATTTAGGATAGACCATTAATTTAAAGCCATCTTTGCGAATCATTCTTTGGGTTTTAACATACCCACCGTAAACAGCTTCATAATGGCTTTTTTTCCTTTGCCCATTTATCAAATCCATTACACTATTAAAAAATACATATTCAGGCTTTTCAACTCCCGCCAATTCCAAACTAGTGGCCATGGCGTCTTGTAGATAAATATCGGCGTCAATTTTTTTACTTTTTGGCACATTGGGTCCAACAATCATAAAAGGTGGTCGAACACTGTGGTCAAATTGGGATTGTTTACCCAAAAGTCCATGCCGACCTATGGCCAACCCATGATCAGCTGTAAAGATGATATAGGTATTATCCATTTTTCCGTTAGCTTCCAATTCATCCAAGATTAAGCCTATTTGATCATCCATATGTGAAATCAATGCATAATACTCTTGAATATGTTTCCTCGTCGCATACTCGGTCCTCGGAAAAGGAGCCAAGGCCTCATCCCTTAATCTGGGGCCATTACCTATACTATCTTTGTAAGGATACATAGGCATCCAACTTTTAGGCAGACTAATTTTTTCAATTGGGTATTTATCCAAATATTCCTGAGGTGCCTGTCGAGGATCATGGGGTGCATTGAAGGCCAAGTACATGAAAAAAGGTTTATCACTTTGCTTTGCATGATCAATAAAGCCAATAGCGTCATCTTTCAATACTTCACTCCAGTGCTTACCACCTACCCAAAATCCTCCAAATTTTGGATCGGTGGGTGACCAGGTAGTGTCATTCTCGCTTAGTGGGCGATTATATCCAATTGCTCTGATTTCTTCATTAGACTTACCACTTTTTATCATTTCATTGATTGCGGGAATTTTGCCCCCATGACCCCATGAATCCCATGGCATTCCACGACGGACATTGGTCACATTCTGAAAAACCGAATCAGCCGGCGCATCTACATGCCATTTACCCGTCATATAGGTTTCATAACCAGCTCCTTCCATCAATTTACCCCAAGTCTTATCAATTTCATTCCCATCAATCCAATGTTTTCTAAATTTGTTTGCATCCCATACACTTCTACCGGAAATAATCATGGCCCGGGAGGCAACACATACAGCGCCGTTCCAAGCTCCCATGTTATAGGCATGGGTAAATGTAGATCCTTGATTAGCCAATCGGTCTAAGTTTGGCGTTTTAATTTCAGTATTCCCTAAAGCATTAATGGCAGTATGAGTCATGTCATCAGCGAATATGAAGACAATATTTGGTTTAGAAAGCTTGGGAACCTTTTCAACCTTACACCCGATAGTCATTAAAATAATTATCCCGAAAAATGTTATTCTTCCCATAATAAAATGTAAACCTGCATGAATATAAAAATTTAATTGCCAATGCATTTGCTTTTACCTCCATTTTTATAAGATTATCCAACCCAAACACGGCAAAACTTTTATAGTTTTAAACTTTTTTTTAACAAAGACATTCAACATCGTGTTGTACATTGGCGTCCAATTATAGAATTGATTATGATTCATAGATTTTTTTTTAAGACCACTTTATATAGTTTCATTCTCTTTTACTTGGTGTTTTTTACGGCATGTAAGAATAATACAGCCAAGATTGAAGATCCTAATTTCAGTAATGAGTTAATTAATGAAACCAGTCCGTACTTACTACAACATGCCCATAATCCAGTAAATTGGAAACCATGGAGCGACAATGTGTTCGAGGAAGCTGTTAAGGACGATAAACTGGTAATCATTAGCATAGGTTATTCATCCTGCCATTGGTGCCATGTTATGGAGGAAGAGACTTTTGAGGATGAAAAGGTGGCGGAGATCATGAATCAGGATTTCATTAGCATAAAGGTAGATCGTGAAGAAAGGCCCGATGTAGATCAAGTATATATGACCGCTGTTCAATTGATGTCTGGCAATGGTGGATGGCCTCTGAATGTTATCGTACTACCTAATGGAAAACCTTTATATGGTGGAACATACCACACCAATGCTCAATGGGTCCAGGTATTAATAAAAATAAACAAGCTTTACAAAGAAGATCCTAAAAAAGCGAATGAATATGCCGACATGGTGTCCAAAGGCATTCAAGATGTAAATATTATAGAGGTAACCGAAGAAAGCAGCGGGATGACCATTGAAGCAATTAATGAAGGAGTTTCCCAATGGAAACCGCAATGGGATTTAAAATGGGGAGGAAACACTGGTAGGGAAAAATTTATGCTTCCAGGAAATCTAGATTTCATTTTGGATTACGCATCATTATCGAATGATGAAGTTGCTCGTTCCCACGTTAAGACAACCTTGGATCAAATGGCCAAAGGAGGCATCTATGATCATATTGGGGGAGGTTTTTACAGGTACAGTACGGATTCCCGTTGGAACATCCCTCATTTCGAAAAAATGCTTTATGATAATGCTCAGCTGATAAGTCTTTATTCAAAGGCTTATATGAACTTCAAAGATCCTGTTTATGAGCAAATAGCGCTTGAATGCATTGCTTTTTTACAAAAGGAAATGAAGAACACTGAAGGGGGTTATTACGCGGCCATTGATGCTGATAGTGAAGGTGAAGAAGGCAAATATTATGTTTGGACCAACGAAGAATTGCAACATCTCATTGGTACTGAATTTAATCTGTTTTCAGCTTATTATAATACCTCCAAAAGCAAAAAAATGGAAGGCGGCAAAATTGTTTTGCGCAAAAGTGATGATGATGCCCACTTCTCGAAGGAAAATAAAATAACCCTAGAAAAACTTAGGGAACTCAAGGAAAATTGGAAGTCCAGTCTCTTGATGGCAAGGGCAGAAAGAGTTAGCCCAAGAATTGATGATAAGATCATTGTATCGTGGAATGCATTGTTGATCAATGGTTATGTTGATGCTTTCAAGGCATTTGGCAATCCAGAACTATTGAACGAGGCACAATCAATATTCAACGCAATCAAGGAAACCGCATATATAGATAACCAACTTGTACATTCCTATAAAAAAGGCAGTAAACGTTCAGAGGGTTTCCTCGAAGATTACGCTTTTTTGGCCAATGCTTCGTTAAACCTTTATAGTGCTTCGATGAATGATGAATATTTGGGCTTTGCACAACAGTTAACAAAAACAGCAGAAGAACATTTCAAGGATGATTCAGGCTTCTATAAATTCAATAGTGGTAATTCCCTGATAGCAAAAATCATCAAAAATGATGATGGTGTAATGCCCTCCCCAAATGCGGTAATGGCACATAACTTACTGTCCTTGGGCCATATTGAATACAATAAGGATTATATGGCACGCACTACGACCATGCTCTCGGCAATGCAGCCACTTTTAAAGGAGAGTATTGCCAGTTATACACACTGGGCCGCTTTGTCATTGAAAAAGGTTTATCCTTACTACGAAATTGCCGTGGTTGGCAAGGATGCCGAAAATTTGAGGAAAGAGCTAGCGCAAAAACATTTACCAAATACCCTGATTGTGGGGAGTACAAAAGAAAGTGGGTTACCCTTATTCGAAGGAAGATACGTTGCTGACGGAACCTACATTTACGTATGCAAGGACAATACGTGCAAACTTCCAGTAGATAATGTAGATAGCGCAATCAGACAATTGCATAATTTTTGAACTAAGGTGATGAACAAATTGATATAAACATCTCGTGGCTATTGTTAATCAATCCCATTGGAATTCTTCCAAAAACTCCTTGACTAAATAACCATAAACTTCATTTGTATTCGCAAATGTTGATAGATTTTTTTCGAGTCTTGGAGAAAACTTAAGGTAAGATAGCGATTCAAGAAATATCTTCAATTGATTTTTCGTCAAAACATCAAGGTTCTCCGATACTTTCTCGAATACACCTGGGCTTGCAAATTGCAAATGCTCTAGCAATAAACTTCTACTTCCAACATCGATCTTGGGTAGTGCATGCCAAAATGGTTGACTTAATCCAGGGGAATTCCATATTCGGTCAGATAGCGATTTAACAATGAGGTTTCTTACCAACGGAATCCCATCTACGAATATTTCAGCTATTCTTTTATAATGTACTTCATACATTGCTGGGCTCAGATTTTCGAGAGCACATAACTGATAATCCGGATTATTGCTTCGAAGCATGTCGACTAATATGTTTTCATTTAAATTTTCAATAGTATAAGCTTTAATTTTCCTTCTGATTTCACCA
>JAAETN010000492.1 GCA_024228355.1 Maribacter sp.
AGCGATACACCCATTGATATTTCCAGAATAATGCCATTTTTCTATAAACTCCCTGACACAATCTCTATTCACCCTGTTTATTTTCCAGCTTTTTAAGCTCATATAAATTCCAGTTTCTTATGCTGTCCCCCCTCTAAAACTCTTCCAATTGCAAACTAACAACTTGCCATCTTCTCGAAAACGATCCACAACCCTATCACCTACAATTTCAGTAATTTCTTTGATATTCAAATTTCCCAGGATGATAGTTTTTTTCCGTTGGTTATACCTGTCGTTAATGATCTCCGTGATAAACTGAGCCTCTACAGGGCTTCCGTACTGCATACCGATTTCATCAATGACCAGAACTTCGGGTTTTACAAACTTGTCAATTGCGTCTTGCTCTGACGTTTTTTTCCTCCACGTATCTTTTATACACCGGATCATTTTAATCGCTTCTGTGTATAGCCGCTTGTGTGAGTCAAAGCCATTGTTGTCGTGTGGGGTGCGTCGGATTATTGTATTTAAAATTATTGATGCAAGCATTGTTTTGCCAGTTCCGTTGGTCCCCGATATAATCAATCCTGAGTAATCCCCTTTAGCGAAGTTCTTACACTCCACAATAACCGCTTCTTGCTCTACCGTTTTAACCTGATAGTCTAAAAAAATCGATCTCCAATATCTCTGCGGTATTCCCGATGATTTAATATTAGAAGCTATTGTATTAGCTTCTTTTATTTTTTTAAATTCTTCCTTAGAAAGTTCCGTCATCATTTACCCCCTCATACCAATTTTTTTCTTTTATGCCTGTAAATTTACCGTCAGCTTTTTTTGGCTTGCCGGTATTGCCATTGCTATTCCACGTAATCAACTTCTGTTTCCAGCTCTGAACCTTATTGCCTTTGCTATCAATCCAATTACCCTCAGTAAAGAATTTATAAAACGTATCAGGATTTACACTGAAATTATTATCACGAACATAATCTTTTACCTCACTCAGAGTTGGCGGTATAAATTGTTTCTTTTTATTAGTTTTATTTATTTCCTTTCCTTTTATTTCCTTTCCTTTAATGCTTGAGCAATCGTTAAGCCTTGCTTGACCTTTGCTTGACCTTTGCTTAACCTTTGCTTGAACACTTGCTTTTCCACCCTTCCGGCCTGCCTCTATTCTCTTTTGAGTTAACGACTTATACGCATTCATAGACTTGATAAGCCTAACGGAAAAAAACCTATTTTCCTCAATTTCGAATAGTTGAAAGTTTAAAATAACCGCTTTTACTTTCTCTTCGGAAGTGTTCAAAGCGTAAGCAAAATCGGGTACTGATTCAAGCAAAAGTGTAAAATCTTTTTGCTCTCGTAGCATTTCAACTAAGCAAAAATAGATACCATATCCCTCTAATCCAAGTGTTCTACGTAACCTCAAAATCTTAAAATCATTTCGAGCGTTTGCATCATGGCTGAAATAATAAGCATCTTTTTTTTCGCTCATTTTCTATTGGCCCAATCATATCGCTTGCACTGTGGACACTGCTTTGGATCTTTAACCCGCTTTACCCACTCATAGCCACACTTTGAACATTTATTCATAGTCACTTTTACTTCTTTTTGTATTTCCATTGTGCTATATTACCTAATAATATAATTAAAGTCAATATAAAATATTAAAATGGCAAGCACTTGCTATGGCTACCATATCTCTTCTTACAGTCACAGCACACAACTGGCCACCACTTGCGAAACGTCCAATAAACAAAAGTTGCCTTAAATCGGTTATGCCTTGTATCACCACATAAAACCGTATAGCCGATTTCATCACCACATCTTTTGCATGAATAATAATCATAACACCCCGGCCCGTCAGCATAATAATGCCTGTGCATTTTCCCAGGCACACACCCAAACCACCAACACAATAACTGCTTCATTTCACCCTCAAATATAAAATATTAAAATAAACCATCAGGGATAGTCTTTAGTGATTAACTTGTCTTTAAAAACTCTTGCGCGGTAGTGGTGCCATACGCGGTACTGATACCACAATTAAGCCCAACAACAGTATCCTTTGCTCGCGGAAGTTCCTCAACATGCGCCACTAGCGACAAAACTACATATCCATCTTGCATGCCAAGACCTGAGTGGATATGAGTAATTTTGAAAACCTTATTTAGTG
>JAAETN010000493.1 GCA_024228355.1 Maribacter sp.
ATTAATAATTTTGCTGAAAAACCATTTTTAGGGGTCATATCTGATAGAGAAAATTGGGGATTTTCCAAGGGGTCGTTCCTGTAAGAGGATCTGTAAGATCCTGTAAGATCTGCCAGAATCTATTTCGAGAATTCTTGGTCGAGGTTTCATTTTCAAAAATACAATCCATTTTGTGACAAAATTAGATACTTGGGCGTGGAACGTTTCTGTGGAAGAAAAACGAATTCGTGATTGCGAGATTTCAAATTTTTTGGCAAAACTGGCCAGAGAAATTTGAATCCCTAACTTGACAAAAAACATTTTTTTTTCTTGGGCTTCAACCAGGAGATATTTACTTACCTGAAATCTGCTGCATCATTCAAATTTCTATTTCGATTGCTTTGGTAAAAGTCGAGCGTTCATACAAATGAAGCAACAATCCCGAAACTCCTCACTTTTAGCACGAGGTATATTTCAGGTTCGTCGCATCTTTGCACTATGGTAAGTGTTCCATGTTGCCCCGATGGCAAATCACATCACTCCCGGGTGTTATACACGAAGCATTAGTACAAAAATATTGATCCCGTGAAAAACTACCACTACTGTTACCGTGGAAGAGAATTCTGAAGTTTCGGGTCATACTTATACATTATCATTTTACAAATATTTTTTGCTGACAAATGGGGTTGGTTTCTTTAAAAGTTCATGATTAATTTTCACTCGAAATGGCGATGTATTTTTTTAAGGGGCATGGACATGTGGTTTGGGATGGTTCACAAATTACGTTGACACTTGGAGGGTTTTCCAGACCCACCCCCCCCCCCTCGTCAGATTTTTCGGTGACCCCCACCCCTTTTACTGTGTAAAAACTGCCTACGTAGGCAAACAAGTTCATTATTAAAGAAACGAGGTTTGGGGGTTTCCTAAGTTTTTGTCTGAGATTGCGAAATTTTCCATTCTACAATATCAGAAAGAATCATTGGAATTCATACGCAAAAAATATGCATCGGAAACGGCCGAAAATATGCATGCATAACTTGACATTTTGTCTGAAAAACATGTAAAAACACTAATAAAACCCATAAGTCCCGAATAGGTAGCCCCAGAGGCTATATGCAAGAGCATTTGTCATTTGTAGCCAATTTAGGGGGTTATACACGAGGGGGGAGGGGTTGTATACGATGGGGTTATACACGAGAGTTTACAGTACAATCAGTAATATCCAATTAATAATTAGTAATTAGTCTCCAATTTTTAAGTAAATTTGTCGTTGCCAAGTAAAACTGAACGAGAAGAAGTTCATTTTTAAAAAAAAACAGGTTTCTTCATTTCCTGAGGTTTTCTCTGAGATTTCGAAATTCGTCAATTTTAGCAGTTTATCGGGCTTATCGACAGCAAACTCCGGTTACGTGTTCCAGGCTCTTTTTCAGGTGAAATAAAGCAATTTTTTAAATGAAAATTTGTCTTTTTCGATGCGGTTATGCGTGAGGACAAAAGTTATCCCTAGCCTATTGGTTGGTTATACACGAGCAGTGGCGTAGCCAGGGTG
>JAAETN010000494.1 GCA_024228355.1 Maribacter sp.
TTGTCAAGATTATCTAAAAATCGTTCATCACGAATACCTGTGCGATTAAACATAATAACGCTTCCTTTTCCATTTTCAGGGTAAATTCTGATCTCACAATAATAACCACCTCCTCCGCCCGCATGTGTAAAATAATGATTCCCGTTCAATTCTCCCCTAAACCAGGACAGACACATTCCTGTTGCTTTTTTATGATTAGTATAGTTTTCAGTAAAAAGCATTTTCTTGAAGTCATCGCTTAATAGTTCACTATTGGTTCTTAATAATTCCTGAATGTACTTTACAAGCGAATTTGAAGTGCCAATCAACCCTCCGTAAGAAGCACTATTGACATAATTGTCATTAAAGGAAATCCATTTTCCTTCGGTGGTAGTATTGATAAATTTCGTTTTGTTGATCATAAAACCTAAAACGAAGTTCAAAAAGCTGAATTTCTTAAGATATCCTTTAGCATGTAATTCAGTGTTTGAAATGGTAAAATCCAAATCAGTTTGATCTATACCCAAAGGTCTTAGAATATATGCTCATATATATTCTTCGTATTTTTTTCCGGCGACTTGCTCTATAAGTTGCCCTAGTATCACATAGCCAAGATTGGAATAGGCAAATTTTTCATTTGGTCTTGATTTTGTTCGATTGTTTTTAGCAAAGATTTTACGGAAAAAACCGTTGGCATCAAAAGATTGGTGTTCTTCGACCAAATGGATCCAGTTTAATGGAATCGGATTCGGGATCCCCGCTGAATGGCACATAAGTTGTTTGATGGTGATTTCCGATGGATACGAAAATTCAGGGAGATATGTTTTTATGGGTTTTCCAATATCCAGTTTTTCTTGCTCTGCCAACTGCAGAACTGCCATGGCTGTGAATGTCTTAGTAACAGAATATGCGTTGTAGCACGTATTTTCAGAAGTTTTTCTTTGCTTTATTATGTCTGCAAAGCCACTTTGAAATCTGTGAATAACAGAATCAGTATCAAAAAATACATATTGAACGGAGGGCGTCTTATTCTCTTTGATTAGTTTGATTAAAATAGTATCGACCTCTTTCATTTCGTTGTTTGTTGGCACCGATCATCAAATTACGTTTTTGCACTGAATTTCAAATTATACAATTCAATTGTTGTTCAAACGCTCATTGATCTCGCTCCTAATAACCTCATTAACATTACCCTTTGCATCAATAAATATGCAAATGGTCGTGCCCTTTTCACGTGCAAATTTATTCGTTATTGAATCTACCATAGTAGCGGTTTTAAAGTAAGCACTGGTTTCCAAAAACTCATTATCCCTTTCCCGATAGTTTATTACCCTAATTATGTTGGTGTATTTTTGATCCAAATTAAACCAATTGATGTAGTCAGCATTGAAAGATACTGCCTGAATACCCTTTTTTGAATAGAAATTTACTGCCCCAGCCTGCCCATAGTTATCACATAAGATCAAGGTTTCATTTGGATTGGGAATATTCGAGTACGCTTTGTCCACTTTTAATGCCAATTCTTTCCAACCCAACATATCTGCAAAATCCTGGGGTAGCTCATGGTCCTTGCCATCTTCCCAGCGTAACATTCCCATTGCTTTGTAACGTTCTGCATTTTCTATGATGTACTCAGGGCTCTTATTGGGAAAAACCAAATTGTACATAGGAATGAAAAACAAAATCGGGAAGGCGATTAAGACAAGTCTTAGGTATTTCTTCCAACCCTGCATCAATACATTGCCTAAAAAAACAGTACCAAAAGCAATATATACAGGATAAAGGCCAATTGCATAATAATCTTTCGCCTTCAAATAGAGAAAAGCGGATATTGTAAATAAGAATGCCCAAAAGAAGAGGCGATAGTTTTTAAAGGGCCTATAAAATAAGAGGGCATAAAAGCCTGAAAGAATTACCAACAATGAGCCAAAGAAGAAAAGTAATTGTGACGTTAGAAAACCTATCCGATCCACATGGACCAATTGCGTATCGGATAATTCCTGTAAGTGACGGATCACAGGAAAACCCTGTTGGTATTGCCATATAAGGTTTGGTAAAATGAGTATTAAAGCGAATACAACAGCCAAATAAAACCCTTTGATTTTTAACACTTTTCGTTGTTGTGTCAATAAAACAGCTGGGATCAGTCCTAAGAGTAAAAACACCATATTGTACTTATTCAGAAATCCAATAGCGAATACAAATGCGATTGAATAGAGCCATTTTCGTTCTTCGGAATTGATGTACTTGATGACCAAGTAGAAGAATGTGGTCCAACATAATACGTCCAATGAGTTTGGTTGATAAAGCGTATTTAATCTTAGGAGGGCAGAAAATAAGACACAAATGGCACCTAAAAGCAGGGCAAAAGTGTTGCCCTTTAGCTCTTCAATGGTCTTCCAAACAACTGTGATTGTCAATGCCCCGAATAGTGCTGGAAAAAACTTGACCCAGAAAACCGAATTACCCAAGAGTTTTATTATTGAAGATATCCAGGAAGTAACGGGGGGAACTGAAAAATACCCCCAAGCCAAATGATTGGCCTGATCCAAATGAAGAAACTCATCACGCTGTAAATCGTATTCGGGACTTAATAGTATAAACTGAAGTGCAAATTTTAAAATTATAAAGCCTGCTAAGTATATATTATTTCTGGTCATATAGTTTTATTCGCAGTGAGATTTCCACAA
>JAAETN010000495.1 GCA_024228355.1 Maribacter sp.
CGAAGGCCCTGCTTTAGACTCACCCGATTGAAGGTCAGTCCCAATTCCTTCCAGGACTGTCCGCGTAGTTTTAGACTCGTCCAAACCATTACTAACATAAGGAGATTTGCAACCCAAACAATACTATAGCTACGAATAAGGTCTTCACCTACCCAGGAACTTGTAAATTTTATAAACAAGAAGGCTGGAAGAAATACCAACAACATTTCGCCAAGGCAGTATATCCAATTCTGCTGGTCGTCTTGTACATTTTCCATTTTAGTTTCCATATTATTTGAATTTTAAGTTAGATTCAAAACTATTGTAGAGAGAAATGGAAATCGACCGTCTTCAGGAAAACGGACGAATTAAATGCGACTATTCCCGAAAAATTTAAGTTTAACTAGGTTTGGGACAGACTTTTTTTAAATTCGGATGGAGTTTGACCGGTCAGTTTTTTGAATTCCTTATTGAAGGAAGATTTGGAATTAAATCCGGCCTGAAACATGGCTTCAATTATGGTCATTTTCTTATCAGGGCCTTGTAGAATTGTTTTTACCTCTTCACAACGAAAGGTATTTATGAAATCATAGAAGTTTTGATCGAATCCCTGATTTATTACCTGGGAAAGCGTTTTACCACTTACGCCTAATTCCTCGGCTAAATCTTTGCTGTTCAGATCTGGATTCAGGTATAGTTGATCTGTCAGCATCAAATTGGTTAGCTGATTTTTGTAATTACTAATATCAACCGGACTAAGATTAGACATTGCATACTTTTCAGTTTCTTTTTTAGTAATACCAGAAAATATAGCAGGTTGATTTAGTGCTTTTACCAATATCAGATTTATGAAGTAGAAAGTTACAAGAAGTAATACTGTAACCGAAACATATAGAAATATCTTATTACTGAAAATAGGTGTCAGGTTATGAATCATTGCAACAATAGTGATTACAGTAAAGGCCCGTAGCATAAAATTGAGCCAGTCTAGTTTAATCCCGTCTATACTGGAATACTTATCTTTTATTACTGCATGATATGTTTTGATTGTGCGCCAGGATAACCACAAATAGTATAATATATGCAAATATGTAAACAGACTAATGACATAGACCCAGGCTGGAAAATCCGCGGTGGTAATTTTTAAGGCAATTTCCGGACCAGACTCCTTGTCCAAGGAAACAATCAAAAATAGCACAAAGCATGTATATATGGCATAAGGTACTAAATGCCATGCATCTCTCTTTTTAAAGGCAAAGTCATGGAATACCACAGCACGGCAATAGAAAAACAGAATAGGGCCATACAATAAAAAAAAGGCATCATCCAACAGGTGAACCATTGGGTTGGGAAATATGAGCCCGCTAACTCGGGCTGCAAAATCCATCAGATTAATAGCGAACAAAAAAAACAGCAAGGCCAGCAGACTATTGTTTCTTTTAATTCCTTTTTTGTGCGTAAACAAGTAGAGCGTCAAGAATAAAAATTGAAAAGCCACTAGGATAGAAAGCAATGCGCCCAGGTTGTATTTCATAACAATTAAATATAAGCAAATCTCTATAAAGGAAGAGGACATCAATAGTCATCGATACGTATTTACTGAAATTTACCCCAACCAGCCTTCACGATCCAAACTCCGATATTGTTTAGATTCGGCAATACGATTGCCAATCAAGGACTCGGTATGTTCCAGATCAGCAATAGTCGTTTTACTTTTAATATATGGATAGGTACGTGCAGAGAGTTTCTCCGCTAGCACCAAGTCGCTCCTTATCCCATACAGTTGCAGGCAGACTTGCGGCATTACGCATTTCGGTCAGTTATCGGCTGAAGTCCCGAACCGCCCTAACTCGGAATTTTCGCTGTTCAACCGCTCTATTATAATGATATGATGCATTACCATCGCGAAATCTTAAAAGTCGTGCCTGATATTCATCGTAGGAGGTCGCACTCCAGTAAAGCTCATCGGTAAATTGACCGCTATTGGTTGCGCCCTGTCCAATAGTTTGGTGCATTGTTTTCAATTCATCTAAAGTTGGTAATCTCCATCCCTCACCCAATTGCTCATGAATTTTCATAGCGTTTTTCCATGACATCGGTCCAGCATCTCTCGGAGAAACGATTTTACCGGTTTTACGATCGGAGCTAATTGAAAAAACAATACCACCATCATAGCTAGCACCAATACCAAGTTTTGATATAGATTCCTCCACTCCCACCGAATCAATTTCATTTTCGGATAATGCACTTGAGTCCCTTACATCAACTGGGTTCTCTTTTCGTAAAGGAGGTGTATTTTTCTCGGAATCGCTATTAAATAATGAAAAAAACCATATTCCGACTATAGCGAATACCGCTATTAAGGACCCAACAACTACTCTTTTTTTAAGTTTTTTGTTTTTGTCCTCGTGCGTCTCTTCATCTTTTCTGTTGGCTTCAATATGAATTTGTGGTCGATTCGCTTCTTCCTTTAGTTTGTTCTCCTCAGCTCTTCTTTTGGAGTCGACCGCTTCCCTAATTTTTTTCTCCTCCTCGACCTTTATTTGAGCTTCTGCTTCCTCTAAAATCCTATTCTCTTCCTCGGCTATGCTATCAGCTTCTCTTTCTTCGTTACTATTTATTTCCATCCGATCCAGGCCGTCGGCATTCGCTGGCGATACTTCTATATTTTTTTCGGATTCCCCCTGATCCTTCTCATCTATTAATGACGCAATCACCGAAGCTACAGCGGCGGTAATGCTGTCCAAGACTTCATCAAGTGAAGCCCAATCCGCTATTGGTTTTTCCCGCTCCGGTAAAACCTGCAACTCCTTCAAATTGAAATTGTAGTCGTCGGATCTGAAATCAATATCCCATGGACAATTCTCAATAAGTATAGGTATAACCTTAGACTTACCTTCCTTATATCGGTCAATGACCCTTTTAAACTCTACCTGATTGATAAATTCAGAATGCATATAGGCATCACTTATCAAAAGAAGGAAGATATCGGCATCATTTAATCGGGATTCAATTTGGGGTTGCCATTGCTGCCCTGTATAAATGGGGTCATCATGCCAAATCGATACATCGTGGAGTTCTTTTAATGGTCGCAAATGACGCAATAGCCGAAGCATTATGTCATTGTCATCCGAAGTGTAAATTATAAATATATTTATATCCCGGTCCATTTCTTTAACAAATTACTAATTATCAGGACAGTCTAAAGTAGAGAATAATATCATTAATGGGGATATTATGATCAAAATATTTCCAGTGCCTTGAAGAAGATTAGCCTGCTGCTCATGGCTTATATGGTGTCAGCAGAAAGATGCTCGCGCTAGCAGGGGCTTCAACTACCCCAACCACCCTTCCCGATCGAGAGAACGGTACTGTATCGCTTCCCCAATATGATTGCCATTTACTTCCTAAGAAATTTCGAGATCGGCGATGGTACGAGCAACTTTTAAAATACGGTCATAGGCCAGGGCAGATTGGTTTAGTCACTTCATGATGTTTTTAAGCTTCGCTTTGGAAGAATCATCCAATTTGACAGATTATCAAATACTATATCATGACCAAGATCATTGACCATTTGGGGTAAAGCATCTAACTTGTACTTGAACTCAAATTCTATAGTAACTAGTAACGAAATCAAGAAACTGCCTTATAGAATCTCAACTACACTAGTAGTATTGTCCACCCCGCATAAATCAATGAATGTTGAGTGCTCCTGTTTGCAGTGTTAAGAAACACTGGGAGTAATTTCAGGCTCACTAAGATAGGATAGGTACGCAACAAGAAAATAATTTATTAACCTAAAAAATATAATCATGGGACTTGACCCAACAATTAACTTTACAGAAGAGAATCTAAATTTTGACAAGGAAATTCTAAAAGCTGAATTAAAGGAAATTCTAAAAGCTGAAGATCAAATTATTTCATTGATAGTAAAAGCCGAAGGTCTTTATAATTTGGAAAAAGAATACACACAGACCCAGGTTGACAAGTACAGTATACTTGAAGATAAACAACATAGTTCACAACTTGCTCCTTTAAAAAATTTCATATCAGAAGTTTTCATTGGTCATAAGGTAAGTTGGAATGGACAATCAATTGACGACGGATATACTGTTTTAATAGAAAGTATTACATATAAACATGATTTTTTGGAAGAATCTCAACCCATTAGTGGAATTGAAGGAATGGTCACAACCAAGATAAAGAATGACAAAGAATTGGAGGACAAGATTTTTGAATACAAAATCAATTTCAGTATCTATAAAGAAGGCGCAGATCCTAAATATTTTATGATTGATCCAAAATTATGTGGTAATACCTAATTAAATTGAAATCTTTCAACTATTTGGTAAAGGTATGTGTTGCCGTATGCTATTTGCATTTACCATGTGCAAGCAGTACTGCGCAGGACCAGAGAATTGCCGATAGTCTGGTGAAAATTTATCAGGAAGATACCTTGGAAGGTTTCAAAAAATTGGAATTACTGAGAAATTTGGCCTTTAACCAGGCGAATGATCTCGAATTATCCTTAAAATATGCAGAAGAACTTATAGCCCTGTCCAAGTTAGAAGACAATGCTTTATACTTGTACAGGGGGTATCTTCAAAAAGGAAATAGCACAAGAAGACTTGGAGATTTGGAAATTGCGCTGGATGCTTTCTTCAAGAGTCTTGAGGCAGCTATTAAGGTAGAACATATTGCAGGTGAGGGAATGGCTTATACCTCAATTGCTGATGTTTATTCTCAAATGGGAAACTCTAATAATGCCGAGGTGTATTATAACAAAGCCATTCCACTGTTAAGAAAGATCAATGATTCTGTATCGCTAGCTATCGCCCTATTGAATGCAGGTGATCAATATTTGAAGGATAAGAAATATGAGTCTGCCATGGCCTATTTTGAGGAGGCCGGGCGTATCTCTGAAAATATAAATTTCCTAAGTGGCACTGTCTATTACCTGGGCAATATGGGAATGGTATATGCCGAGCAAGGAAAGGATGACTTGGCGAAGGCAAATATAAATGCCGCTATTACGATCCTTGAGGAACTGCAGGATTATTCCCCAATTGTGGAATACCTTACTACAATGTCCTATATCTATTCAAAACAACAGAATTTTACTACGGCATTCAGCTATTCGCAAAGAAGCCTGGAACTTGCTACTGCCCACAATTTAAAAGAGTCCATTGGTGCTGCAAATCTTCAGTTATCAGAACTGTATGAACATACCGGAAACCCAAGTGAGGCTTTTAAATATTTCAAGAATCACATTGCATACCGGGACAGCGTCAAGAACATCGCAAGAGTCCAGCAAATGGCCGATCTGCGTACAGATTTTGAGGTTTCTCAAAAACAGATTGAATTAGATCTGCTCAGCCAAAAAAAGGCGAATCAGCAGACCATTTTTATTGCCATGATTATAATTGCAGGTCTTACAATCATTTTATTACTCACCTTGTATTGGTATTATAGATCTATTAAAAGGGAGAAAAAAATCTCTGAGAATCTCCTCCTGAATATCCTACCCTCTGAAACTGCTGAGGAATTAAAAAAAAGTGGTAAAGTACAAGCTGAAAAGTTTGATTCTGTGACCGTATTGTTTACCGATTTTAGGGGATTTACACGGCTAGCAGGAAATTTATCTCCCGAAAAGCTGGTAGAAAGAGTTGATTATTATTTTTCAAAGTTTGACGAAATTATGGAAAAACACCACCTTGAAAAAATCAAAACCATAGGCGATTCGTATATGTGCGTTGGGGGTTTACACTCCCACAAAGCAGATCACCCTCTTAAAATGATGTTGGCTGCTTTTGAAATTTCCGCATTTGTTGGTGATTGCAAAAAACGAGGTTCAAAAAATGAAATTTGTTTTGATATGCGTATAGGAATTAATACGGGTCCGGTGGTTGCCGGAGTAGTAGGTAGGAAGAAATTTGCTTATGACATATGGGGAGATACTGTGAATATAGCCTCACGTATGCAAACCAATTCAGAGGCTGGAAAAATTAATGTATCGGAATACACCTATGAGTTGATTAAAGATTCCTTTGTTTGTGAATATAGAGGTGAATTTGAAGTTAAAAATAAAGGGTTGATGAAAATGTACTATGTAAATAATACAAAGATCAAAACCATGTAAATTTGTTGTTTGTACAATGTAATCTTAAGTTTGAGCCATAATTATACCTACCCCAACCATCCTTCTCTATCTAGACTTCTATATTGGATGGCTTCTGCAATACACCCGAATGAGTAAGTATTTGTTTTGCGAATTGACTGATGCAAAGCTTACGAAGAGGGCCGCATCTGTGATTCTATCTAATGTGGTGGTTTGTAAATTATGTGATTTTGGTCAAGCATTACAATGGGTTAAGGGATAAAATCTTAGTCTCTTAAAACCTGAATTTCTGGGACAAATAAAAAAGACCACTAATGGGACTCTTCAAGAAAAAGTAGCGTAATTTGTAATAGAAGTCCTATCAACCGGCCGTTTTACGGGACAGCCAATTCTTAATTCGATTGTTTTAAACTCAAGTTGAATAATCATTATAAAGTATATAATGAGAGTATGTTTGTTATCTGCTATATTTGGAGTATTACGAAATGGAGATATACGTGCCGGTACGCATATCCATACGTTTAATGTAGCAAAGAAGTACTAATAGTAAGCATTGACCAAATAATTTTGGATATGAGAACAAACCCAACAATACGTGGACGAGGTACGTTCTGTTAGCTCATAAAATGCAGATTAAGAGGCTTTTAAGTCTAGAGGCAAGGGGTGGAAAATATTTTTGACTGGAGTTGAACCAAATTGGCCACGAAAAAATAGCTTTTGTCTTAATGCCGGCGCTAAAACCGGCTCAAAAAAAATCAATTTGGAATTTTAAATCTAATACAGAACTATGAAAAAACTATTCATAACCTTAGTAGTTCTCCCATTATGTATGCTGCAGGTAATTCAAGCTCAAGAGGTAGCAAAGGATTATCCAATAAAAGTGTTAACGTTTGGGAATTGGGCAGATCCTACAATAGTTAAATATGAAGATACTTATTATATGACATCTAATAATGACAATCATATCCCTTCTGCTATGCTTTTAAAGTCTAAAGACCTTTTTGATTGGGAACCAATAACATATACAAATCCCAATAGAGGTCAAGGTCCTGCTACAGATATAGCTAAATATGGAAACAAATTATACATATATGGAGGTGGGGGAAAAGATGTTTGGGTTCAGTATGCAGAATATCCATTTGAATCATGGTCAGAAAGAATAAATATGGATCCAATTGAACCACATGGGATTGATGCTGGACATATTACAGATGAACGAGGTAACAGATATTTATATACGAATATGGGTAAAATGTTAAAAATATCAAAAGATGGACTTAAGGCTGAAACTGCTCCCCAGCTAAAATATGATGGCTGGGATATTCCAGATTCAATTGACATAGAATGTGTTTGTTTAGAAAGTCCAAAACTATTTAAGAAAGATGAGTATTATTTTTTGGTAAGTGCTGCTGGTGGAACTGTAGGGCCAGCTACAAGTCATATGGCAATTGTCGCCCGCTCAAAAACTGTTGAAGGCCCATGGGAAAACTCTCCGTATAATCCGATGATCTGGACAGAAAGTATGAATGAAAAATGGTGGTCTAAAGGACATGCGACCTTAATTGAAGGCCCAGATGGAAATTGGGCAGCTATCTATCATGGATATCTTCAGCATCAAAGATCGCTTGGAAGGGCAACTCTTATGTCTCCAATTAATTGGACTGATGATGGCTGGCCAGTTGTTGCAGATGAGTGGCCTGAAGGATGGGATAAGGAGCCGGTTTTCAATTGGGAGTTGAGTGATTCCTTTGATAACCAAGAATTGGGAATTCAATGGCAAGCTTGGAATGACTTAAAGCCAGAAAGATTCTCTTTGTCTGATGGTGCACTTAAATTTAAAGGAATTAATACAGTAGATCCTGGATTATCTTTCCCAATCACAGTTAACCCTTTGCATTCAGGATATGAAGTAGAAACTGAAGTTGAAATATCAAATGATGGTACAGCTGGTTTAATATTATTTTATAACAGCAATGCTTATGTCGGAATTGGATTATCTGGTGATGGAAAAATTCAAAAATATTTAAAACTATCTGAAAGAATGGAAACTCCAAAGCCAAGGGACATTGTTGAGGTTGGAGTAGATAAGATTAAATTAAAAATTAATAATGATAACCAAACAGTCTCCTACTATTATAAAATTGAGGGGACTGATTGGATAAAACTAGAAGCTTCTGAAGATATTTCCGGTTTTCAGGACAATATTTATGGAGGTTTTATTTCAGTAAGACCCGGATTATTTGTGCTAGGTAATTCAAAAGCTATATTTAATGAATTCAATTACTCAAAACTCTGAAAATAATAGAAACATATTACTACAAAACGAGAACTTCACGTTTTCAAGAAAAACATACTATTCAAAAATTAGTGTATTAAACTTTAAAAAGAAAAAATAAGATGAATTTTTTTTATTATTTATAAGTATGATTGTTTTATCCGGAATTAATTCAGCCCAGACTAATAAATGGACTGAGGAGCATTATTTACTCCAGGATGACTAATTACCCCAACCATCCTTCTCGATCCAAACTACGGTACTGGATGGCTTCTGCAATATGTTGGCCCAGAACCGCTTCGGCAGATTCCAGGTCGGCTATTGTTCTAGCAACCTTTAAAATACGGTCATAGGCACGTGCTGAAAGATTCAAACGTTCCATGGCATTTTTTAAAAGTGCTTTTGAAGCTTCATCCATCTTACAATGCTCGCGAATCTGTTTAGTGTTCATTTGGGCATTGTAATGTACAGCTTGCCTGCCACTTGGTAGGTTCTCCAATTCCTTAAATCGTTCTGTCTGAAGTTCCCGAGCTGCAGTGACCCTTTTCCTAATTTCAACACTGCCCTCCCCTTTTCGGTCTTCAGAGAGTTTCTCAAAGGGTACAGGAGTGACTTCGATATGAATATCGATCCGGTCCAATAAAGGTCCTGAGACCTTTCCTAAATAGCGTTGCATCTCGGTAGGAGTTGAAGTAACTGGCGCATCGGGATCGTTAAAATAACCACCAGGACTGGGGTTCATACTGGCTACCAACATAAAACTACTGGGATAGGTAACCGTAAACCGGGCTCTTGAAATCGTAACCTCCCGATCTTCCAAAGGTTGGCGCATCACTTCAAGTACCCCTCTTTTGAATTCTGGCAACTCATCCAAAAACAAAACTCCGTTGTGGGAAAGTGAGATTTCACCGGGCTGTGGATAAGCCCCGCCACCGACGAGGGCCACATCACTAATTGTATGATGGGGGCTTCTAAAAGGCCTTTGACTCATAAGCCCCATATTCTTGATCTTCCCTACAACGCTATGGATTTTAGTTGTTTCCAAAGCTTCTTGAAGGGTCATTGGGGGCAATATCGATGGCAGGCGTTTGGCGAGCATGGTTTTACCTGCCCCTGGAGGGCCTATCAAAATAATGTTATGGCCTCCTGCAGCTGCAATTTCCATGCAACGCTTTATGCTTTCCTGTCCTTTTACATCCGAGAAATCAAACTCAGGAAAGTCAAGGTTCTTATAAAACTCTGCCCTAGTATCAACAATGGTCTGTTTCAGGGGTCTACCGGTATCAAAGAAGTCGATTACCTCTATGATATTCTCTATACCATATACCCTTAAATCGGAAACAATAGCTGCTTCCTTGGCATTATCCTTGGGTAAAATAAATCCTGTAAATCCTTCTTCCCTAGCCTTTATGGCGATTGGTAGGGCACCCTTAATGGGTTGCAAACTCCCGTCCAATGAAAGTTCGCCCATAATAATGTACTGTTCTAAGTTATCAGATTTTATTTGACCTGACGCCGTCAATATTCCCAAGGCCAAGGTTAAATCATAGGCAGACCCTTCTTTGCGTAAATCTGCCGGTGCCATATTGATAGTGATTTTCTTACCTGGAATTTTATAGCCGTTGTTCAATAAGGCCGCGGCAATCCGGTAATTACTTTCCTTTATTGCATTATCAGGGAGACCAACCAAATGGTATCCCACTCCCTTGTCCACATTCACCTCTATTGTAATGGTAGTAGCCTCTACGCCAAATACCGCGCTGCCATAAACTTTGGTAAGCATATAATCCGGGTTTCTAGGGCTTAAATATAGGTTTTGACCCTGCACAAATACTGCAGTGAAAGGTTTATAGGAAAATCATTTTTAAGATTTCATGAAATAGTTATTATGAGTTTGGTAGCATTTGGGAATCAGGTACAATTTAGTAAATTGCATTCTCTTAAAAATAGGGAGTTAATAAGTGCTGTATACCATTGGTAGTATAAGTGAATTGTTTACCTAATAGTTGATAAATATTGAAAACACGGCCATATTTTTGGTGATTTTTTAACTTGAACTAAAGGTGACATGATATTAAAATTTTCAATATTCTCTGTTATTTTTCTCCTGTTTGCTTATTTCGTTTTTCGTAAAGCTATCAAGAGGGATTACAAGTCCCTTATGAAACTCTCACCTATTTCTTATATGCTTGAAATCATGGTATTTGGCATTCACGCAAATTCTATTTATTTAATCCTGCCCACACCATGGCCCAACATACCACAGCTGCCGGATAGTCAAGTTGTAAGGATTGTGTCAGCAATTATATTCACGATTGGGGTTGTCATCCTTTTTGTTGCGTGGTTTGGTCTTGGCACCAAATCCAGCCTAGGAATGGACAAAAACAAGCTAAAAACAAACGGAGTATATAAATTTTCCAGAAATCCACAATTGGTTGGATATGGAATAATGTTGGTTTCTTTTACAATTTTGTTTTTCTCATGGCTAACAATTATTTGGATTATACTTTACTTAATAGCATCATATTTTATGGTTAAATCGGAAGAAGAGTTCTTGGAGATAAAATACGGACAGGAATATAAAGAGTATTGTATTTCTGTGCCCAGAATTTTGTGATGAATAACGAAAGAATAGAGAACACGAACGCACAACAATGAATCTGAAAAATATGCGGTTTAGTAGTAAACTCAACATTCGTAACATACTTCAACTTGAGTTCGACTTGATAAGAAAGTACAACAAAATCTATCATCAAAGTCAATCTTACATTGTTCAACATCACTAAAACAGGGATAATTCTACTAAAAGTAGAGGTCGTATTTTAAATGTACTGTACTTATAATATTTGTTGTAGTATATTAGTTTATATAAGTGGGATATCATCAATAACTATATCCCATTGTTAGCTGTTACTCAATAATTAAATATCAAGCTAAAAGATTATAAAATATTTATAAATGAAGCAATTAACATTACTACTTATCAGTCTATTATTCTTTGGTTGTAATCAAAAAAAAGATGAATATGGAGAATTAAGGGTGGGCGTTTCTTACCAATCGATCACACCTAAAATAGGTGCGTTTATTGCCGGTGACAAAAATAATCGTCGTTTTACAACTGTACATGACTCTTTATATGTTAAAGCAATGGTTCTGTCTGATTCAAAGAATACAATGGCAATTGTTGTATACGACTGTATTGGGATGCTTCATCCCACACTAGTTAGAATTAGAAAAGAAGTTTCATCTAGGATTTCAACTTCTGAATTTGATGCATCTCACATTGTTATGGCTTCCACTCATACCCATTCTGGCCCTGATGTTGTTGGTATTTGGGGCCCCGACCAGATGACATCGGGCGTTGACCCAGAATATATGGAAAAAATTGTTCAGAAATCGGCAGACGCAATAGATGCGGCATGGAAAAACAGACAAGATGCAACAGCTGTATACGCAGAAACACAATTTGGAGAAGATTGGGTGTTTAATATTTCTGATTCTTTAAGTTTAGATCGCTCCCTAACAATCCTCCAATTTATGGATTATAAGGGAGAATCAATCGCAACCTTGAATAATTTTGCTTGTCACCCAACCATAATGGATGGTACCTCAAGTGCAGTTTCGGCGGACTATGTATCCTCAATGTATACTGTTCTCGACAAAAAGATCGGGGGAGTAAATTTCTTTCTTCAAGGAGCTATTGGAGGCTGGGTACAACCCGAATACGAAACTAAATCCTTTGAAAATGTAGATAAAAGAGGACAAGAGTTAGGAAGAAAAATCACAACTGCTTTAAAAGATCCAATCAAATTGAACTCAGAATCTATTCAATTCAAAAGTAGAATATTCAAATTGCCCGTATCGAATGTCAATTTTCAGCAACTGGCTAAAATGGGAGTGATAAATCGATCGATAACAGATAGTGTAAGTACGGAAGTTGCCTGGTTTTCAATCGGTAATGCACAGTTTGTCACTCACCCTGGAGAAACTACTCCCACTCATTCATTGGAATCAAAAAGACTAATGACCAAACAAGGTCCGAAGTTTGTGATCGGTTTGGGGATGGATGCTTTAGGGTATATTCTAACACCGGAATTTTACGAAGAAAATCCCAAAGTGAAACATTCAGAATACTTAACAGGGATGTCGATTGATGAAAAAGCTGGGGCAATTTTAATAGATAATTTAAACTCTTTGGCAAACAAAAAGTGATAATACGAAACCGCTAACAATGTATATGAAATCATAGCCGCCTAACGGCAGGCTACGCTTCATATACTCACCATTGTGCATAATATGAAAAAAGTGACGATTCTAATTTTACTTTTGACTTTGATTTCCTGTAATCATGGCAAGAACTGAATTACAACAGAAATCAAAAATTCTTCTGACAAAACTATTAGGAATGTGACTTTCTCTTCTGATGTAAACACAAATCTGGAATTTGATAAAATTAAACCGAACGAAACCGTTAAGAAATTTCTCGATATGACAAATAATCAAAATGGAGATGGCGCTTATTTATTGAGATTTGAACGTGAAAACGGTAAAACGGAACAAACTGTTGGTGGATATTACACAAATGGCATGTCGCTAGATCGAAAGGTCTGGTGTGAAATTAAAAATGACACAGTAATAATGAAGTTTAGTGGATTTTAAATTTAAAATAATCTGCACAACAATGGCTATAATCCATTATTACCTATCTCCTACTCCATTCTATGCCAAGTAAGACCAATCTCTAATACAACGGTTATCGTAGAGGCCTCTACCCCAAAAGCAACACTTCCAAAAACCTTTGTAAGCACATATTATTAAACTAATAAATCAAAATATGTATTTCTACTCAACTAAAAATGTCGCACGACTAGAAATTGGTTTGCCATAGGTAGTAAATCCTTCTAATACAATTTCATATTCACCGGGAACGTCAGAAGTGTAAAACTCAAAAGATACCTCACTTTTTTCAATGGAGAATTGTGGTTCCCAAAACAATTGATACCTAAAATCAGGTATTCGATTGTATTTTGACACTACCTCTTGGTCATATTGCTGCCTATAATAATTCTTGTTAGCAGCTGGAAATGATAAGGGAATACTCGCGATTTTACGCTCTGGAACTGATTCTAAAAAATTACCCTCAATTGTTTTTATAACAACCATGCCATGATATTCCTTCGACCCCAATACCAATGGATCTCTTAATACGCTCAGTTTTTCAATATTATTTGCATTATAGTCCAATAGTTCATCATGATTTGAAATAAAAACGCCGTCTACCAAAACCAATGGTGGGTCTGCTGCATATTCATTGTCATAAGATTCCAAATCCTCTCTCACCCAAAAAGTATATTTCCCATTATCAAGTTTCTTAATCCATACGTTTTCAACGATTTCAACCAAGGTCTCACGGAGTGTATTAAATCTTGTATACTGGTCAAGAATAAATACTTCGGGAGTGCCTCCATCAAATGGGTCTTTTTTATCGATAGAAATTATTGAATCAGGTTTTACGCCGTAAAAAGCATTTTCAATTTGATTATGGATGCTTCTTTGAAGTATATGATTTTGAATTTCTTGGCTAATGGATAATCCTGAAAATTTAATTTCATCATAATCAATTGATGCTGATTGCGAAAACTGAATAGTATATGCTTCTTGATTATCGTCAAGGACTTGAGCAACTATATTAGGTGAGTCATACTCTTTTTGAATATACGTGTAGAAGTTTCCATCATTATCCGTGATTGCAGATTTTAATTGAAAATTTTCTCCGGGAATTGAAATAATTACTGTTTTACCTGCAGCTGCCGATTCATCTTTTCTGGTTCTAACATGTCCAAAAAACAATTCTCCCCGTTGTTCTGGTAAAAAAATTGAATCATTTACTTTGTTGGAAATATTTTTGGGCATATTGAAGAATGAACTTGCAAAGGTTTCTGCATTCAGTGGGTCATTATTAATTAATGCTTCCTTTAACCTTACACTTATAGAATAATTACCAAAACCCAAGGGTCCTTTAAAATTTTTGGAAGTAAGGGAAACTTGGTCCCTTTGGTTGTACCTTTTTTTATCAGTAATAAGTAAAATGGTCCCATCCTTTTTTATTTGGTTTTTAATTGAACCATCTTCTTTACTTTCTAGTTTGTTAATTGAAATTGTTTGTTCATTATCCTCAAGTATATTTTCTTGATCAATTCTATATGGATTTACAATAATTATATCATCTTGAAACAAGTGATTTACTCCTTCGTTTTTCATCCAGTGGGTATAGCCAATTAATTTGTAATTACCTGATGGTATTGATACAGGAATGAAAAAATCACCTTGACCCCTACCTTTCCTTAATTGAACTTTTTGCTTAAAAACAGTACTTAAATCCTCCCCGACCAACTCAATATAGGCCATTCTGCTTATGTTACTCAATTTATTGGTTGCAGCGTTAAAACAATAAAGACTGTAATACAGATATTCCCCTGGGAACAGTACCCCTGTATTGTAATGTACATATACCTTTTCCAAAGGTAGTTGTTGTAATTGCACTAGTTCTTCTTGGCTTTTTATGACGTACTGTGCGCTAAGTAATCCGCATTGAACAAACAGCAATCCTAAAAGTATTAATCTCTTTATCATCGTAATAAATTTATTCTATCCAAAATTCCGGCACAACATTACTTCCCATAGTTGTGCAATCACCACAAATCGATTCCACATATATATATGGTCCTGGACAGGTACCAATATTCAGGGAATTATCACTTACATAGCTAATTAAATCCATGTTCACCATTTCAATAATAGACTGGGGGCATGAACTTCCGCCATCCATTCCAGTAGCGCAATAGGAACGATGTGATTCCGGTGATGAATGCAAGCCGCAATTTTGTGGAAAGTCCGGTAGCGGTTCATTTGGATAAAAATCGGTATAATTAAAGAACATTCGTTTTTTTGAAACAGAGGCCACATCAAATAAACCAATTACCGAACCTTGTACCCCATCGTTTGAAGTAATATTTCCCTCCAATAAACCAGGTTGAACACGAGAAAAAACAGTCCCTGTTTGACTAAAACTATTTAATTGTTCGTAAAAACCATACGACTCTGATCCCGATACCAACTGGCTTATTTCAATGCTATAGCGATGTGATATGATGAAATTTTCCTTGCTAATGAATCTTACCATAAACTTTTCCAATCCGTGGCCAGAAGTGTTCAACTGGGTTTGGATAATCGTGTTTGAAGTCACGGTAGCATAGCAAGTTTGCTGCTCTTCCTGACGTTCAACAATCTCTAAATTATATGTCGGTACAGGAAGGGCGCATGGGTCGTATTCAGTGAGTTTAAATTCATAAGGAGACCAGTTAGGTGCAATTACCTTGTAAGTTTCATTATAATTATATCTAAAATTCTGGGCATTTCCGACAACGGACTCATTATCTATAAAAATTCCAATTCCCTCGACACCTGTATCGCTAATTGTTTTTTCAGCATATATATTTTTAACTTCCGAAGTGGCATTGATTGTCATAGGTTTTGAAGAAAAACCGCTTCCGTCGGCAGTTGTGATTTCCAATTGGTAAGAATTGCCATTCTGTGCCCCGAATTGAACCACGGATTCATAAATACCCGGGCTTGATTCATTAAAAACATATTCAACGCCCGAAGCATCTACCACCGTTACTTGGGCATTTTCCTCATGATTAACAAAATCACGATCGATGTCACGAACTGGAATAAAAGGACTGTAGATTGAATCAAGTTCCAAATCAAATAAGCTATCAATTCTGCTTAATCGAATTTGGTGGTTTTTCACCTCATTGGTCAAAGTGCCCTCAACAACTAAAATTTCTTTCAATTCACTAGACGAAACAGTGTCCAAGTCTATCTCGTCAATGCACGAAATAACACAAGCCAAAACGAAAACGAAGGCTATATAAATTGTACTATTTTTTAAAGAGACTTTCATCAAAACTTAAAATTATATGTTATTGAAGGTATTGGAACTGCAAAAATGGAGCTTTGCAAGGCCTTTACCTCACCATTTTCGGTAACAAAAAATACCGAATAAGGATTATTTCTACCTAATACATTATAAACAGAAATCGTCCAGAAACTATGGGCGAATTTTTTAATCTTATGATTGCCTTCAATATTAATCCCTAAATCGAGCCTGAAATAATCCGGTATTCTAAACTCATTGCGATTACTATAGGCTACGAAATCTGCGTTATTAAATCGAAATGTACCAATGGGGTAAGTGACAGGCCGGCCTGTTTGATATACAAAATTAGCCGAAGCACTATAACGCCGAGTGAATTTATAATTGGCTATTAGACTTAAATCATGTGGTTTGTCATAATTCGAAGGGAAAAATTCTCCATTATTTATGCGTTCTTCACTAAACTCGCTATCGAATTTTTGTAAAGAGCGGGAATAGGTATAGCTTAACCAACCATTTAGTCTTCCCCTGTTCTTTCTTGCCAAGAATTCAACTCCATATGCCTTCCCATCGCCCTGGAGTACTTCAGTTTCTATGGTTTCATTAAGCAAGAGCTTGGCACCCGTCTTAAAATCCAATACATTCTTGGCTGTTTTATAATAGCCCTCCAAGCTAATTTCAAATTCATTATCCTTTAAATTCTGATATAGACCCAAGGAATACTGATTACCTTGCTGAGGTTTTATATTTGTATCCGAGAGCTTCCAGGTATCGATCGGAGAGACCGTGGTATTATTTGAAAGTGTATGGATAAATTGATAACCATTGTTGAAACTGGCTTTAATTGATAAATCAGGTTTCAAAAAATATCGTACTGAGGCCCTAAACTCTGGTCCCCCATATGTTTTGATAACCTCATTATTCCCATATTCCTTTGTGTCAATCTGAGTACTTTCACTTCTGGGAACCCCATTCTCGTAGATACGCTGAATAGATTTACCAAGAGCAGCATAAAATGAATAACGTAAACCCACATCCAATAATATCCGGTCATCTATCTTAAATTCATCTGCAATGAATAATGCGGATTCCAGCGCTGATTCTTTAGGTATTGTTAATGGTTGTATAACTGATTCACTGCCTTCTGGGGAAATATTTCCTGGATTTACCCCATAGTACTTGCCAGATAAACCATAGGTCAAGTTATGCCGCTCATCCAATAAGTACTTTAGTTTAAGCTTGAGTTCGGTCTCATCAATTTTATAACCCAGCCCAAAATCATTATTAGCTTCTCCATCAAAATCAATATTAAACTTATATTGGCTATTGGCAATTATAAGACTCCCTGTATTTTTTTCATTGAATTTGCGATCCCAACGCAATGAAAACCCGCGGTTACTATAGTTATAGATAGAATCTGAGGTAATGCTAAAAGCATCTCTACTATAATAGCCCGTAGCCCTTATATCATTATTTTCGTTAAGCTTACTGTTATACTTAATAATACCATCATAAAATGAAGCGGTACTATTGTTCAATGATTCTTCATCCAAAGATCTCAATATCCAATCTGAATAAGCACCCCTTGCCCCTAACATCAAAGAAGATTTCTCTTTAACCAATGGGATTTCCAGAGCTAAATTGGAAGTCACCGGCCCAATTGAAGCTTCTCCAGAGAATTTATCTGTATTACTATCCTTAGTAACAATATCAAATACAGAGGACAACCTTCCACCATATTCAGCTGGGATATTTCCTTTATAAATATTCACACCTTTGGTCGTAAACGGATTCAGGGCTTGAAAGATTCCGAAGAAATGGGAAGGGTTGTAAACAACTGCATTATCCAGTAGTATTAAATTCTGGTCTGTCTTACCCCCTCTTACGTTGAACCCAGAAGCACCCTCACCCGCGGTTGTAATACCTGGTAGTGTAGTTGCTATTTGAAGTATATCCCTTTCACCAAGTACCAACGGAATGTTTTTGGATTCCTCTGTATCTATTTGGGTTGTCCCTGTAATAGCTTGTTCTACATTCCTAGCTGCATCAGCCTCAACCACGACTTCATCTAAAAGTTCAATACTTTCTGTCAATTCAAAATCAATACTTCCATCATTATAAATGACAACCTCCCTTTCGACATCTTGAATACCCATGGCTCTCGCCAACAATGTGTTTTGTCCGGTTGGCAAGTCGAGCTTATAATAACCATTTGCATCTGTAACTGTCCCTATTCCTTTAGCCTTCACCAAAATAGAGAGATCAGGAATGGGCTCGCCATTTTTCTTTCTAACATATCCCTGTAATAAATAACTCGGTCGATTATTTTCTTTATCAGCCTTGCCAATATGTACTGTTTCCAATTTGACGGAGCCTGAAATCCTTTTTGAGTTATAAAAAACTGGAGTTATTGGTTGTGCATTGGAAACAGTATTCTCTATTTCATTTGTCCTATTGTTAACATTGAAAAAACCATTGGGCAGTTGGTCATAGATTATGTTATTCCTTGTAAGGATAATTTTTTCGTTAGTAAGCAAATAGAAGTTCAATTCTGTCTCTTTAAAAATATCCTCAAGGATTTTAGATACTCTTACCTTGGAATAATTGCCAGATACCAACCTATTATTAAACCAACTATCAACATAAAAGAACTTGAAACTGGTTGATTCCTCAATTTTGGTTAAGACATCTTTTATATTGGTATTCTCAAAGGAAATGGAAAATAATTCAGTAGAGTCCGACGACTTTTCGGTTTGGCCATAAGTTGACAAAATCACTAAGAAAAACACAGAAGAACATAATTTTTTAAAAAAAAAGTAATTATTCGTCATATAAAAAACGCATGTATTAAAGAAAAGAGCATCTTCACTAAAAATACCATTTTTAAATATTAAAACTAAGTAAAGACTCTGAAGTCTCTTTAATGTAAGCACTTACCTTCTAGGCTGATGTCAACCAGACAAATTTCAATGAAAGTCAATCTTGAAATTAAAACAAGTTCCTTTTGTATTAGTGGGATTTAAGCTTAATTGAAATGACCCCATTACCGCCACCAGATCCATATCTGCTTGCTGCACTACCACTAAGTATGCTGATATCCTCTACCTCAGACACAACAATACTCTTAAGTGAGCTAATATCTGAGAGCGCTCCATTGAGTACAATCAGAGCACCATTTTTCCCACCAGGTGTAATTGAATTAGATCCTCTTAATATGAATTCGTCGCCAATAACACTTATTTGTGGAAATTTACCTTTAATAAGGTCAATTATATTGGTATATCCAAAACCATAGGAATTCTCGAAATTAAAATATTTAATGGCTTGAGCCCTATTGTTTTTACTAAGATGACCTTTGTCTATGGCCAGTGCAATATCGCTTTCAGATCCTGCGATAGCCAAATTTATAGTGAGAGACTCGTTCATTTTTTTCATTTTGACCGATTTTGTTTTGAACCCAATAGCACGCACAGTGAGTTTATCATTTGGTTCACATTCAATGGTGAAAAACCCCAATGAATCACTAAACACCTTATTTTTGGTTTTTTTAGCCGTAATTTCAGCCTGTTGAACACGAATGGTGTTAAACGTCGTTATTTTACCTTTAACAACTTTTTTCTGTGCATGCATTGAAATAGTTGCACATAATAGGAAAGAAATAACCAATGCAAATCTTTTAAATGTTTTCATATTATCTTGATAATGTAATCCGACCTAAAATTAAGCTTATTAACAGATAATACCTATTCTTCTGGTTTAAAAATCAGCAAGGAATTAGAAGTCTTTTTGATTTCTTTTTCATTCAATAGCATCTTTCTAAATTCACCATTTACATACATTTCGGCTTGGTCATCGTAATGCTCACTGAAAGGATTTCCCGATTGTCCGGTTGGAAGTATACTCATACTGTTCTCGATATCAGAAAAATCAATGACCCTACGGGTAGATGGGCCTACGGTTACTTTATACATGCCACTTTCGTCATAAGGGAACGCCAAATTATTGATGACCTCCCGGGTACCATGAACGGGGTACGGGCCAACATTGAAGAAAGTACGCAAAGCGGTAACTTGACCAATAGGATGTGGGTGCTCTATCGTATGTACCTTATCCCAGGTCCATGTATTCATATTCGATCCGAAGTCATTTTCCAAAGATTGCAATGCTTCTAAAAAAGACATATTTACTATTTGTGCCTTGGTTTCCACAGCCTCTTTGGTATTTGAATTGTCCCACCAAACAGATTCAATTTTTGAGGCCATAGGTGCTATCATCCGCTTGTGTAAATGGGTCAACATTAACTGTTTGAACATGTCTTCTCCCAATTCATCAGCAAATGTGTTCTTTAGAAAATAGTAAATCCATCTATGATAAATTGAAGGTTCAACATTGTCCAAATTATTTTCACCTTGCCATTCTAGCAGTTTTTCCAGAGCGGCCATGTGGGCATCGGATAATTCCTCGACATTGATAAATTTAATTAGTTCTCCTATGACCGTTGGATTCACGGACGAAGTTACATCGGTAATCATCTGACCAACAGCGTCTTTACTCCAGTCATTCTTAGGTTCTAAAAGATTCACAATGCGTTTGGCCCTATTTTCTGGCAAATAATATCCTGGGTAAACCATTCCCGCTATTGAATCGGGCTGATTATTTGCCGAATAGACATACTTCCAAGGTGGATTAATGGCCTGCGGATTCTCTGAAAAATCGAGATAGTGCTCAGGAGCATTCAAGTCCGAACTATCGTTCATTACAAATTTAGTAGTATTGCTTTTCCCATTTTTATAAAGTTGGGCTGTTGCCCACCAAGCTATATTGCCTTCTGCGTCACCATACATGATATTCAGACCTGGTGCATGAATTTTAGGCAATTCAATTTTGAACTCATCAATATTACCTGCATGTGAAATTCCATAGAGCGCATCCAGAATCTTATTCTCTTTCTGCGTATAAATCCACCACATGGATATTGGCTTTTCCCCATTGATTTGATTGGCAATGCCATTCATTACAGGGCCATGTTCTGTCTTTTGATAAGTAAATTCATAGTCCGTGGAATCCTTGATCTTAATCTTTTTTATTACCGTCTCATAATTTGACCAGCCTTCCTTCACTTTGTATTTATTCTTATCCGATGGATGTGTTTGCTCATAAAAAAAATCAACATCATCGTTCTCGAACATGGTCATACCATAAGCCAACTTACGGTCATGTGCTAGCATGGGAAATGGGACTCCACCCAAATGATAGCCATATTTCTCATAAGTGGGGGTACTTATATGGGCTTCATACCAAACAGAAGGTTGTGAAAACCCAATATGCGGGTCGTTGGCGAAGATGACCTTTCCGTTCTTGGTTTTTTCAGGCGCTATGACCCAACTATTACTCCCTTCGAATAAAGGCAATGACAGTTCGCCCAGGGCCTCGGAAACCATCGCGGTAATCGTATTTTGTATGGAATCCGATTTTTGTTTCTTGTGATTTTTTATCCATTCGGTATTTGGGTCCACCACTATTTCCAAATCAATTAAATATTCAGCACCAAGTTTATCCTTAATATTGGAAAGTAATGGATCGGTCTTATGCGCCATGGCAAAACTAAAGGCCATATAACCGAGTGTATTATAAATATCCTCTAAATTAAAAGTTTCTTTTTCTAGGCCCGTAAGATAAAATTCAATAGGTGTAGGTCCTTCAGCAATAAATTGGTTAATTCCATCCAGATAAGCCTGTGATAGTCTTACCATTGGGCTGTTTTCATTCAGTTGTGCGATAGTTTTTTTCGTAGCCTCATCAATGCCAAGGGATAGAAAGAACCTGTCGGTATTCAACATCTTGCTTCCAAAAACTTCAGAAAGTCTTCCTGTACCAATTCTTCGTAACACCTCCATTTGCCATAAGCGATCTTGGGCATGAACATATCCTAAAGTTCGAAAGGCATCTTCCTCATTTTCGGCATAGATATGGGGTATGCCATAAGGGTCGAAGTAGACACTGGCCTCATTGGACAAATGGGCAAGTTCCTTTTGCCCATCGTAGGTAGGTGTTAGGGAATTTACCGATATACCAGCGGTAAAAGCTATAATTACTAGTAAAACCAGTAAAATCAATCCTATCTTTTTAAGTTTTTTCATTCTTCCGGTTTTGGGTTCAGAACGAAAGATAGAATTATTTATGGGATTAAAAAAGCACCGACTAATGGTGCTTTTGATTTATTTTCTTAAACTTTTATAAAAGTCCTATTTCACAGAATTCCCTTTAAAATTCTGTAACCCTTTTAACAACCACTCGCGATACACATCACTATCAGCACTCTGAATAGCACTGTTGAGCAATTCCAAATCAGGTGAGAGCAACACATAATACGGTTGTGATGCAGAATTGAAATTAATAGTTTGGAAGGTACCCCACTTTTCCCCTATGGTTTTAATAGCCTTTACCCTGCCGGATTCGAATTTATAATCGAATTGTTCCTCGGATGGTAGTTCTTTACGGTCATCAATGTAGAGCGAAATCAATACATAATCCTCTTTTAGCAAGGGATATACATCAGATTCACTCCAAACATTTTCCTCCATTTTTCGGCAGTTGACACAGGCCCAACCAGTAAAATCCAATAGGATAGGTTTATTCACAGATTTGGCATAAGCTACTCCTTCCCCAAAATCCTTATAACAATCAATGCCTAAGGGGCAATCACTTTCTTTTTCAAAAACACTGTAAAAATCAGGCGGTGGAAACCCACTCAATAACTTAAGATTGGCCATATTCACAAGACCCAAGACTAAATAAACCGAGAACGCTAAACTTACCAATCCTGTTATTTTTCTACCTACAGACAATTTTTGCTTAGGTCCGTCATGTTTAAATCTAAATACTCCAAATAGGTACAACGTCAATAAAACGAAGAGCAAAATCCATACTCCCAGGAATATTTCCCTTTTGAAAATACCCCAATTTCCTACCAGGTCGGCATTGGAAAGGAATTTGAATGCCAGTGCCAATTCCAAGAATCCCAGAACTACCTTAACGGTAGTCATCCATCCTCCTGATTTTGGGAGGGAATTCAACCATGCCGGAAACATTGCGAATAGCGCAAAGGGCAAGGCCAAAGCAACACCAAAACCGGTCATTCCGGCTGATAGGTTATAGGCCACATCACCTTCAGCTAAAGTGGTACTACCCAATAACCCACCTAAAATAGGACCTGTGCAGGAAAACGAAACTATAGCTAAGGTTACGGCCATAAAGAATATTCCAATACCTCCCCCAACTTTTGTCGAGGCAGCATCCATTTTATTGGCCCATGAACTTGGCAATGTCAATTCGTAATAGCCAAAAAAGGAAAAAGCAAAAAAGACGAATATGACAAAAAAGAACAAGTTTAACCAAATATTGGTCGCGATAGTATTCAATATTTGCGAATCAACCGAGTCGAAAACATGGAAAGGGAGGCTCAATAGGAAGTAAATCAATACTATAAAGAATCCGTACAACATAGCATTTACGATGCCCTTAGATCTGCCTTGGGACTGTTTTGTAAAGAATGACACGGTCAAAGGGATCATCGGAAATACACAAGGGGTCAATAAAGCAATTAATCCACCTAAAAAACCGAATCCAAAAACCACCCACAAACCTGATTTCCCATGACTTTGGTCAGTGCCCTCATTTAACAGTTCTTTATTCTTTAAATCTAACTTGAGTGCCGTACTCATGGCTAAACTGCGGTCATCTACAGATTTTTCCAATATTGTGACCTCTCCCCCATCTAATGCGAAATGAAAATCCTTGTCTACGGGAATACATACTTCTTTACATACTTGATAGAAGAGATTTACGTCTATTTGCCGTACTTCGGGATTTAATAATTTGATTTTCTGTGTAAAAACCGCCTCTTTTTTAAAGAATGTTTCATCAACTTCAAAAATATCGCTGTATTCGGTCAAGGTTTCACTTTCTTTGGTCCCACCAATCAATTCATAATCCTCGCCTGCCTTTTCATAGGTGAATTCGCTTGGTAGGGAGCCCCCATCAGCAGTGAATTGGGAATATACATGCCAACCTTCGAATATCTTCCCCTTAATAATAAGTTCATATTCCGTATCAGATATTTTATTCCATTCCTTGGACCATAACACAGGATTGTCGTCATCCTGAGAAAATAATGATAAGCCACTGAATATAAATAGTATAAATACGATTATATGTTTCATTAATTCAATATTATTTTTAATATATTCTTGGTGCTATTTGTTACCTTAAACCGGTCATCGGCACGTTTCCCAACAACCCAAATAACATCATCCCCAGCGCATAATAACCATTGTTTTTCCTTGGCAAGAACATCTACCTTTTCATCCTTATAATACTTGGATATTTTCTTTCGACCCTTCATTCCCAAAGGATAAAAGTAGTCGCCTTTTTGCCATTTCCTTAACGTTAATGGATACTTTAACGTTTCTTTATCTACATATAGTACATTGGGACCAGTTTCCTCAATTAGGTCAACATAGCGAATAGACAAGCTGATCGGATTTTCAATTTGGGCGCATGATTCCGAAATATTATACTGTGTTTCAACTTTATTTGTAATACGGCTCAATAGAAGTAAGTCTCTATCCTTGACCAAACGGTGGGTCCTTGAATGTACTGCCTTTCCGCTCATAGCCGTTAAAAGGTTTTGTAAATCTTCCCATTCAGTAAATCCGTATTCGCTGAATAATGCATGAATGTAAGCCTCTAAGGGTGCTAGAGCTTGGATTGACTCAATTTTAATTCGAATGACTTCCCCGTCTACTTTAAAAAGTTCCTCTTTTAATTGTCTAATGTGACTATCAGAAATAGTCGCAATTTGTTTAAGGTATTCTTGGGTAACTGCAAAATTGTCTAAAAATGTCGGATGTAATTCCTTTAATACAGGTACTATTTCGTGCCTGATCTTATTTCGCAGGTATTTGATTTCGGCATTACTTTGATCTTCGCGCCATGCAATCTTTTCGTTTTGTGCAAATTCCAAAATTCGTTTTCTTGAAAATGGCAATAATGGCCTCATGATATTATTTGTTCGAGAAGGAATACCTGTCAATCCTTTTATTCCCGTGCCACGAGAAAGGTTAATGATAAATGTTTCTAGATTGTCATCTGCATGATGCGCAGTCACCAGCGTTTTGATATGCTGTTCTTCCATCAATTGATTGAACCATTCATAGCGTAAATTCCTTGCGGCCATTTGTACGGAAACCTTTTGATTTCTGGCATATTTACTGGTTGCAAACTCCTTAACAAAAAAAGATTTGTTCAGCTTTTTTGCCAATTCCCGAACAAATTGCTCATCCTTGTTACTCTCAGCTGCCCGAAGCTTAAAATTGCAATGGGCCAAGGAAAACTCAAGCTTGCATTGCGAACAAAGTTGGGCCAGAACAACACTATCCAACCCACCACTACAGGCCAATAAAAATTTATGTTGAATTAGCTCGGGAAACTGATCGTGAATATGTTTTTTAAATTCCTCTAACACGCCGCAAAATTACTTAAAGTTGCTTCCTTAGCCAATTCTGGATTATATTCAATACTTCTTCTTCGCAAATATCATGATGTAGTTCATGATAGCCACCTTCAATCAAGTTTAACGTAGTAGTATTACTATTTTCATAAAACTCTTCCGTTCCCTTAAAATCTATAATGGGGTCTTCAGTTCCATGAATCAAAAGGGTTTCAACACTTAAGCTCGATGCATTGGCAATGGCCCATTCTCCTGCGTCCATAACTGGGAATGAGAACATAGGACTTACCAGGTCATGTATTAAGGGGTCCGAATTGTATTTTTCAACTTCCCCTGGAATTCTTGAAATCCCATTTGGATCTAAGCCCGAAGACAAGGTCAAAGATGGCCATATGTTCAACAGCGCCTTTCCTAGGACCATTTTCCATTTTGGAGGTTGAAAACCCAGACGTAAATATGGACTAGAAGCAATAACACCCCTTAATTGGGTTGTATTTCGTAGCGCATAATTCAAAACCAAATTTCCTCCCATGCTATGCCCATAAAGAAATTGAGGTGCTTTTGGAAATAAGAAACTTGCTTTTTCAATAACTTTTTCCAATAATCGTAATAAGGCATCATAACTAGGGCAATGTCCTTGCTTTCCGCCAGATTTTCCATGACCAAAATTATCATAAAATACTACAGCCAATCCAGTACTTAGGAGCATAGGAATCACATTTTCCATATAGCGTCCCGAATGCTCCCCAGAGCCATGAACCAATACAACAACACCCTTAGTTTCCTTTGGTTCTATGTGGCCAGCGTAAATCTTGATATTATTCGATATTAAATTATGTTCTTGGAGCTGCATATCATAAATTTAGGTTTTCTATTTGAAGTTTTCATTACTTGAACTCTCAAGAACCTCTCGCATAGCTTTCGCTTTTAATAGGCACTCTTCATATTCAAACTCAGGGGAAGCTTTGGCCGTTAAAGCACTCCCTACTGCATAAGACACATATTCATTGGTAGCATTATACAGAATACTCCGTATAACTACATTGAAATCAAAATCATTATCAGGTGTAAAATATCCAACAGTACCACTATAAAGTCCTCTTTTAAATGATTCCAACGCTTCAATAATTTTCATTGCGGAAACCTTGGGTGCTCCAGTCATACTTCCCATAGGAAAGGATTCTTTGATGATTTCAACAGGGTTTTTATTAGCTGAAACCTTGCTGGTTATTGTTGACACCATCTGATGCACCTGCGCATAGGAATATACCTCACATAGTTCCTTAACTTCAACAGAGCCTTTTACTGCACTTTTCGACAAATCATTTCTTACCAAATCAACGATCATGATATTCTCAGTCCTTTCTTTTGGATCTTTTTTCAATTTGTTCTTTAGGTCATTGTCCTCCTCAACATCAGGTGACCTTTTAGCAGTCCCTTTAATAGGTTGTGAGATGATTCTATTTCCTTCCTTTCTTAAAAATCTTTCCGGAGAGGCAGAAAGCAGGTATTTATCGTTCAATCTCAGGAAAGTAGAAAAAGGTGCTTTTGAAATTGAATTCAACCTTTCATAGGCCCGCACTGGATCAATACTTGTGTTTTCAGCATAAAACTCTTGGCAAAAATTTGCTTCATAAATATCCCCCCGATGAATATGCCGCAACATTTCCTGTGCACCCTTAAAATATTCATCCTTAAAAACACGAAGTTTAATCCGTATATCCTCTGTAGTTTCATTAACATTTTTTAGGTCTCGAACATAAGCTTTGATAGCATTGAAGTCTTCTTCTATCTCGTCATTGACCATATTCAAATAGTTGAATTCTATCTCATCTCCCTTAATCTTAATGATTTTTTTAGGCTGAAAGAAAAAAAGCTCGGGAAACTGCTGTTTATCATAGTTGCTGGATGATAAACTTTCCACATCATTCTTTAAATCATAGGAGAGATAGCCAAAAATCCAATCCTTGGTTTGCAATTGGTACTCTTTGAGGTTTTCAAAAGCGTTTTGGGAATCAGTCTCTAGGACGGTGAGCGCGTCAACAGCTAAAATTGCATCAAATGAACTATATGCATCTATATGAGAATTACTGTCCAGCCATACTATTTCATAAAATTGCTGCGACCATTGGAGTAGTCGTTCTTGAAAATCAAGAACATCTGTTACTTTAAAAGAACGTTTTATGCGCAACTTACTATAATTCAGAGATAAAGTTTTCCTTTGCTCTTTCGTGTGCTTTGCTCAGTTCAGCATCAATAACACCCTGTTCCTCATTAAAATTAGAGTAAAAAGAGGGAAGCGAAAATGTGGAGACCACAACTGCCCCGACCCTGGGCAAAGCGTTTTTAATGTATTCATGAGCTCCAATGGCTCCTCGTTTTCCTGGCGAAGTCGACATCAAAAACACTTTTTTATTTTCCAAATAGTTACCATTAGCTCTCGATAACCAATCCAGTACATTTTTAAAATAGGCTGACGGACCACTATTATGTTCATTAACCGAAATAATTAAGGCATCTGCCTTTTCAATTTTTTCTTTGAGCTGCAGAAGAGCTTCAGCGAACCCTAATTGTTTTTCCCGATCTTCACTGTACATAGGGAATGTAATACTTGCCATATTCAACAATTCCAAGTCATGATCATTAAGATGTGAAGTAGTATATTTTACCAATTTGAAATTTACCGATGTTGAGGAATTGCTTCCTGCAAATGCCAATATCGAAGCCATAATTGAGTTTATATGGTTGATTTTGACGAAAATACCGCAAATTACTACGTTATGCGAGTATTTTATATAATTTTGCAGCTCGAAACATCCAAATGTATTGTAATTCAGGTATATAGATAAGATTGAGTTACAAAAAACATAGAGTTACCTTATAATTATTTTCATTGGAAAAGAAGACAGCCAGATTATATTTTATTGACGCCATGCGGGCATGGGCTATTCTCATGATGCTGCAAGGACATTTTATTGATGGCCTTTTGGATACAGTTTTCAGGGACAATACAGATCTTACCTATAACATCTGGAAATACTTTAGGGGTATTACTGCGCCTGTTTTCTTTACGGTTTCAGGTTTCATTTTCACCTACCTACTTATTCGTGTACCCCAAAAGGGTATGCAAAACCCTAGGATACAAAAAGGGTTAAAACGTGGACTACAGCTTATTTTTATTGGTTATTTACTGCGTACCAACCTTTTCGGAATACTTGATGGACATATTTACGATGCTTTTTATTTAGTGGATGTACTACATTGCATTGGCCTTTCACTGTTGGGTATTATCGGAATTTACCTAATATCACAAAAAGGCAATAAATCATTACTCCCTTTATTGCTTATAGGGGTTACGGCAGTATTATTTCTTTTTGAGCCTATTTACAAGGAGTGGTCCTTCGGTCTATTACCACAAGCATTGGCCAATTATTTCACGAAAGCCAATGGCTCGGTATTTACAATAATCCCATGGTTTGGTTATACCACTTTTGGGGCGTTCATGTCTGTTTTATTTACGAGGTATAAGAGTTATAGGTATTTATACGAATACGCCATAACATCATGTCTATTAGTAGGACTGGGTTTAATTTTCTTTTCTTCGGATTTTTTATCGGGACTTTCAGAATTAACAGGGGTTTCAGTTTTCAAACAGATAGCAATGAATAACTACCTTTTTATTCGACTGGGTGATGTGTTCTTGGTTTTTGCTGTTTTTATGCTTTTCAGAAGTCTCATGACCAATTCAACCGTTTTGAAGATTGGTCAAAGTACGCTATCAATCTACATAATTCATTTTATCATTCTTTATGGTAGCTTTACAGGTTTAGGCCTGTATCGTTTCTTTCGTCATGAATTAAGTCCTGTTATTGCACTTACAGGTGCAATACTATTTATGGTTATTTGTGCTTTTACCGCATTGCAATATGAAAAACACAAGGCAACCATAAAAATGAATGTCCGATCTTCAATCCGCTTTGTTTTTCTGAAGTTTGAACCTTGGTATACTTATGTCCAAAAACTTATTAAAGTCAATTTATACAAATTGCTTAAGTCTTTTGGACTTATTAAGAACTGAAAATCTCTACGAAGCACCCTCTAAGAATTAAGAGTTCTTATCGATTAGTTTTAATTCCTCATCTGAAAATTGCAATTGATCCAAAGCTGCGATATTCTCTTTAAGTTGATTTGGAGAACTCGCCCCAATTAATACCGATGCCACATTAGGTCTATTCAATAACCAAGCTATGGCCATCTGGGATAATTTCTGCCCCCTTTGGGAAGCAATACCTGCCAGATTCTTTATTTTTTCCAAGTTTTTGTTTACTGTCTCCTTATCCAAGTATGTAAAATTTTTGGCTGCCCTTGAATTTTCTGGAATTCCATTAACATATTTATTGGTAAGCATACCTTGAGCCAATGGGGAAAATGCGATACAGGCCAATCCTTCAGTCCCAAGAGTCTCTAACAAACCATCTTCAACCCAACGATCGAAAATTGAATAGCGTGCCTGATGCAAAATGAAGGGAACTTTCAACTCTCTCAATAAATTACTTGCCTCCACTGTTTCTTTGGGTTGATAATTCGAAATACCCACATATAATGCCTTTCCTTGACGTACAATATCCGCTAGTGCAACCATGGTCTCTTCAAGTGGAGTTTCGGTATCTGGTCGATGGTGATAAAAAATATCAACATAGTCCAACCCCATTCTTTTTAAACTTTGGTCCAAGCTTGAAATCAGATACTTCCTAGAACCATTATCTCCATAAGGACCGGGCCACATATCAAAACCTGCTTTAGTAGCAATGAACAGTTCATCACGATATGGTTTAAAATCCTTTTTAAAAAGCTGCCCAAAATTTTCTTCAGCAGATCCGTATGGAGGGCCATAATTATTTGCTAAATCAAAATGGGTGATACCCAAATCAAACGCACATCGCAATATATCCCTTGCATTCTGTGTGCTGTCAACAAAACCGAAATTATGCCATAAACCCAAAGAAATTGCGGGTAACAATACGCCACTTTTACCCGTACGGTTATATTTCATGGTTTCATACCGCTCTGATGCAGCATGATATTCCTTTACACCGGTCTTATCATTTATTTGCATAATTAAAACTATTTTTTATTTAACCCTTGGCATGAAGAATGCAACTTTTTACCTCGAAAAGTAATGTCATAAACACCTATAAAGCCTTTATTTAAACATGCAGTGCCCTATCTTCCGTTGCTGCGAGAGCAGCCTCTTTTATTGCCTCGGAATATGTTGGGTGTGCATGGCTCATTCTTGCGATATCCTCTGCGGATGCCCTAAATTCCATTGCTGTAACAGCTTCACTTATTAAATCAGCACAACGCGCACCAATCATATGTACGCCAAGCACTTCATCAGTAGTCGCATCAGCAAGTATCTTCACAAACCCATCAACATCCATACTGGCACGGGAACGTCCCAATGCGCGCATAGGAAACTGTCCAACCTTATATGCAATCCCTGTTTCTTTCAGTTCTTCCTCAGTTTTACCAACAGCTGCAACTTCTGGCCAAGTATAAACCACACCTGGTATCAAGTTGTAATCGATATGGGGCTTTTGCCCCGCCATTAATTCGGCCACCATGGTACCTTCTTCCTCAGCTTTATGTGCCAACATGGCTCCGCGTACGACATCACCAATGGCATAGATATTAGGTATATTGGTCTGTAAATGCCCATTGACGACTACTCTGCCACTTTCGTCTAATTTAACTCCGGCGGCCTCAGTATTCAAGCCATCGGTATAGGGCCTACGCCCAACTGAAACCAAGCAATAATCACCGGTAAAAGTAACTTCCTGGCCTTTTTTATCATCTGCTTTTACAATGACCTCCTTGCCCTTTCTTTCAACAGATTTTACTTTATGCGAAAGGTAGAACTTCACCTTTTGCTTTTTCATTGTTTTCATCAGTTCCTTTGACAAACCTGCATCCATGGTAGGTATAATTCGGTCCATATATTCAACAACTGAGACATCGGCCCCTAGACGTTTATAAACCTGCCCCAACTCCAAACCAATAACCCCGCCACCTATAATGATCATATGGTTTGGAATCTCTTTAAGTTTTAAAGCTTCTGTAGACGTTATAACCCTTTCTTTATCCAATTCTATAAAGGGCAATGAGGATGGTTTTGAACCTGTTGCAATAATAGAATTCCTTGCCTCAATGGTTTCAACCTTTCCATTGTTTTTTGTAATATTCAAATGCGTTGCATCTTTAAAACTACCAACACCTTCGTAAACATCTATTTTATTTTTATCCATCAAGAATTGAATCCCTTTGGTAGTCATGTCAACTACACCTTGTTTACGGGCAATCATTTTTTCTAGATTGACTTTTATTTCTCCTGGAATTTCAATGCCGTGTTCCTCAAAATGTTTTACCGCATCTTCATAATGGTGTGAAGAATCCAATAAAGCTTTGGACGGAATACAGCCTACATTTAGGCATGTACCTCCCAAAGTGCTGTATTTTTCAATGATTGCTGTTTTCATTCCAAGTTGGGCACAGCGAATAGCAGCAACATATCCGCCTGGTCCAGAGCCTATAATAGCTACATCATATTGGGTCATAGTTCTAATTGATTTTATCGACCAACAAAATTAGTATTATTTTCCGGTTTTATAGTGGTATTCTGGTAGTATGCTTTACTTCACTTATGACAAAAGAACTTTGTGTACTTCCAATATGATTTAGAGCTGTTAATTTGGTAACCATAAAGTCCCTATAGGCCTCCATATTACGCACATAAATCTTTAAGATATAATCATAATCACCACTAGTGTGATAGCATTCTACCACTTCTTGTAACTGTTGAACTTCCCTCTCGAATTGCAGTACATAATCCTTGGCATGCTGAATCAACTTTACGTGACAAAGTACGACGAAGTCCTTATCGACTTTCTTCTTGTCAATTAGAGCCACATATTTGGTAACTATACCTGATTTTTCCAATCGTTTGATCCGCTCATATACAGCAGTTACCGAAAGGTTAAGTCGGTTTGCATATTCCTTTGTGGCCTTCTTGCAATCCTCCTGCAAAAGAGCAAGTAGTTTTATGTCTAATTCATCAAATTTCATACTGAATATTTTTCCTTGTCAAAGGGCATTTAATTTAAATAACAATAAAAATATCTATAATATTGCAATTATATAGTTTTATTTTCTATTTTTTCAACTATACCTTGATTTTGAAACAGTTTAAACTTAATTTTATGGTATAAAAACAACTATTATGGATACTAAAGCAGCGGATAATCTACAGGATCTTCAATATTTTGGTGAGTACGGAGGTGTGAATCCGTCTATTTCAGACTCCTCGACCTATACCTTTTTATCAGCAAAAACCATGTTCGATACCTTTGAGGGTAATACGGAAGGATGCTACTTATATACCAGACATTCTTCCCCTTCAAATCTTTATTTAGGTGAAGCCCTGGCCGCACTGGAAGGCACAGAAAGTGCAAATGTTACAGCCAGTGGAATGGGAGCCATTACTGCGGTCATTATGCAATTGTGTAATACAGGGGACCATATCGTCAGCAGCCGAACCATCTACGGGGGAACTTATGCTTTTATGAAGAATTTCTTGAAGAAATTCAATATCAAAACCTCTTTTGTGGATATCACTTCTATTGAAGCTGTCGAAAATGCCATTACCCCAAAAACAAAAATGATCTATTGCGAATCGGTCAGTAATCCACTTTTGGAGATTGCCGACATTAAAGCCTTATCTGTTCTGGCAAAAAAGTATGGGATTCCATTGGTTGTAGACAATACATTTTCGCCTTTATCAATTTCACCGGCAAAACTTGGGGCAGAAATCGTAATACATAGCTTAACCAAATTCATTAATGGTACTAGCGATTGTGTTGCTGGAGTCGTTTGTGGAACTACAGATTTTTGTCTCGCACTGAAAGATGTAAATGACGGTGCTGGAATGCTCTTGGGAAGCACTTTAGATAGCCTAAGAGCCGCATCTATTCTTAAAAATATGCGAACACTACATATTCGCATGAAAAAACACAGTGAAAATGCACAATATCTGGCCCAGAATTTTGAAAAGGATGGACTCAAAGTTGTTTATCCAGGTCTAAAGTCACACAAAGGTCATGGAAAAATAAAAGAGCTTATGAACCATGAATATGGTTTCGGGGGAATTATGACCATAAATGTTGGCTCTTTGGAAAAGGCTAATGCCTTGATGGAACTCATGCAAAAGAAAAAATTGGGCTATTTGGCCGTTAGCCTTGGTTTTTACAAAACGCTTTTCAGTGCGCCAGGAACTTCAACCTCTTCCGAAATTCCGCTCGAGGAACAAAAAGAAATGGGCTTATCTGATGGTTTGATACGTTTTTCAATTGGTTTGGACAATGATATTCATAGAACCTATGAAATCATGCGTGACTGTATGGAACAGTTGAATATTTTAAGTTCAAAGGCATCAATGGTTTAATTGCTAAATTAATCATGGTTTGGAGAAGAGTTGGTAAAATTGTAATATTACGAACAAACCAATTCCTTTCCAATGCCAAAAATAAAGCCCAAAAAGTATAGACAAGACGAACACATAGTTGATAACATTGAACTGAATATTTGGGAAGCACTGATCCCAGTAGTCGCATTGGTGGGAATGCTTGCGTATAATGTATATGTTTTTGGTGATGAGGCTGTTGGAGGTTCTAATCAGTTTATACTTTTAATGGGTGGCGCAGTAGCTGCCATTGTTGGTTTTTTCAATAAAGTTTCTTACAAACAAATGCTCGCTGAGGTTGCAGAGAACGTAAAATCGACCACAGGAGCTTTACTTATTCTATTAATGGTCGGTGCATTAGCCGGTACTTGGCTGATAAGTGGTATTATACCAGCTATGATTTATTATGGATTGCAAATATTGAATCCCACAATATTCTTGGCAGCTTGTGTAATTATTTCGGCCATAATTTCAATTGCAACAGGAAGTAGCTGGACAACCGCTGCCACAGTAGGTATAGCAATGGTAGGTATAGGCGAAGCTTTGGGAATTTCATTAGGAATGACCGCTGGAGCAGTACTTTCAGGAGCCTACTTTGGCGATAAAATGTCTCCCCTAAGTGATACTACCAACTTAGCACCTGCCATGGCAGGAGGCGACCTGTTTGATCATATTAAATATATGACAATTACAACCGTTCCTACCATTTTAGTGACATTAGTAGTATTTATAATATTGGGATTCACTATTGACACAACAGGTTCTGCCGATACTGAATCCATATTGAATTCTATTGATGCAACATTGAACATAAATGGATGGTTATTTATTGTACCTGCTGTCGTCATATTTTTAATTGTAAAGAAAACACCGCCTTTGGCGGCCCTGCTAATAGGTACCTTATTAGGTGCAGTATTCGCTCTTATTTTTCAACCGGACATAGTAGCTAGTATAACTGATGCCAAAGAATTGACTTTTGAATCTGCTTATAAAGGCATTTTAAGAGCCATTACCGTAAAAACTAGTATTGCAACAGATAATGCTGCACTTAATGATTTGTTTTCGGCTAAGGGAATGGCTGGAATGCTAGGTACCATTTGGCTTATTGTTTGCGCCATGGTTTTTGGAGGTGTAATGGATGGTATCGGAGCGCTATCAAGAATTACAAAATCGCTCTTAAGTATGGCCAAGAGCACTTTGGGACTTTTTGCGAGTACGGTAGGTAGTTGCTTGGCATTGAATGTGACTGCTTCTGACCAGTATTTGGCCATTGTTGTACCCGGTAAAATGTTTGCCCAAGCTTATGCCGATAGAGGTCTTGCCCCGGAAAACTTGAGCCGTACCCTTGAGGATTCAGGAACGGTAACATCGGTTTTGATACCTTGGAACACTTGTGGTGCATACCATAGTGGCGTTTTAGGAGTAAGTGTGGCGGATTATTTTCTGTATGCAATTTTCAATTGGTTGAGTCCGTTTATGACTTTATTGTTTGCGGCACTGAATATTAAAATAAAGCAATTGACTGCTTCAACCATAAAACAAGACGCTTAAGGTCTTCCAAAATCTGGTATTTTATCTTGAAAGAAATCTTCTCATAAAATTACTGTCAATTACTTATATTTCATCTTAATATTTTTTAATTTCACAGTTCATTCAAAATAGAATATTATGGCTACAGTAACACTAAAAGGAAATGAAATACATACTTTGGGTAGTTTACCAGCTATTGGAAGCTCCACTCCTGATTTTAACCTGACAATGACAGACTTGTCATCAAGATCTTTGTCAGAATATGAGGGAAGAAGACTAGTTCTCAATATCTTTCCTAGCATTGATACGGGTACTTGTGCCGCATCTGTGAGACAATTCAATCAAGAAGCTGCTGAATTGGAAAATACAATTGTCCTTTGTATATCAAAAGATTTACCTTTTGCGCAAACCCGTTTTTGTGGTGCTGAAGGTATTGAAAATGTGGTCATGCTTTCTGATTATAAAAATGGAGGTTTTGGCAAGTCATATCAAGTTGAATTTACCGATGGGCCTTTGCAAGGTTTACTGTCAAGATCTGTAGTTGTTGTAAATGAAAATGGGAATGTGGTCTATACGGAACAAGTACCTGAAACTGTTGATGAGCCAAATTACAAAGCAGCCCTAGAAGCATTAATGGATGCCTAAGGAATCTTTTATACAAAATAGAATCCGTGGAATAGGTTATGCCCTAAAAGGTGCGATCCTTTTAATAAGGACCGAAGCGAGTATAAAAGCACAGATTTTTATTGCATTGGTTGTTACCGCTGGCGGATTCTATTTTGATATATCAACTACGGAATGGATTCTTCAAATACTTGCTATTGCCCTTGTTCTAGGTATAGAAGGCTTGAATACTGCTATAGAAAAGCTTTCTGATTTTGTACATCCCGAGTTCGATGCAAAGATTGGATTCATTAAGGACATTTCTGCAGGGGCCGTTATGCTGGTCTCAATAGCAGCTAGTATTATTGGACTCATCATTTATCTACCTAAGATTTTTTAAAACAATCTTGACTTTGGCTTAGATAGTAAATTTGTATTTTTGCCCCTAGAACTAATCTATTAATGGCAAAAAAACGGAGAAAGTCAAAGCCTAAGACCCCAAAGAAGGGCTCATCTTTAAAGTTATCCAAGCAAAATAAAATAATATTGGGAAGCTTATTAATGCTTTTCAGTATTGCCTTGTTTTTTTCATTTATATCCTTCTATTTTACATGGCAATATGATCAAAGTCTATTGTCAGAATTTGCCAACCGAAATGAGCAGGCCCAAAATCTTTTAAATAAGTTTGGTGCAAGTGTAAGTCACTTTTTTATGTACAAGGGATTTGGGTTGGCCGCTTTGATCTTACCATTTCTATTGTTCTATACCGGCCTTTATATGTTCCTCAGTTTAACCAAACGTGGGCTATTGAAAAAATGGATCTGGGGATTGGTGTTTGTTATCTGGATATCGATTACGCTGGGTTTCTTTGCAGCAGAAAAACCTTTATTAGGTGGACTAGTGGGTTATGAAATGAACGACTTTCTACAGGATTACACCGGTAAGATCGGAGTTCTACTGCTTTTGCTATTTGGTCTGGTTTTTATTTTGGTTCGGTTATTTAAGTTTACGCCTGATGCCATTTTTAAGTATTTTAAAGCCAAAAAAGAATCGATCGCCTCTGAATTCAAAAAAAATCCGACCGTAGTAGGTTCTACAATCGAATTTGACAAAGAAAATGATTCTCCTGTAATTGTTGATACATATACCCACAAAGAAGATATTCCTCCTCTTGAAAAAGAAAAGATCACAAAGGAATTAGAAGTAACCCAACCAAAGGAAGAAGATGTTGAAGAGGAAGTTTTGGCCATGGAAGTTGAAAAGATAGTTGTTGAGAAAGAGGAGAAAGACAATATTGCCGATAAATTGGTTGATGATTTTGGTGAATTTGACCCAACCCTGGAATTAGGCAATTACAAATTTCCGACTATTGATTTATTAGAGGTGCATGGCACTTCAGGTGGAATTACCATCAATCAGGAAGAACTTGAGGAAAATAAGAACAAAATTGTTGAGACGCTCAAGAACTATAAAATTGGGATTGCCCAGATCAAGGCAACTATTGGCCCTACAGTAACGCTTTATGAAATAGTGCCAGAGGCTGGAGTTCGTATATCTAAAATCAAGAACCTTGAAGATGATATCGCCCTTTCATTGGCTGCCTTGGGTATTCGAATTATAGCCCCTATTCCCGGTAAAGGCACTATTGGTATCGAAGTTCCGAACAAGAAACCAACTGTGGTTTCTATGCGTTCCGTAATTGCTTCAAGCAAGTTTCAAAAAGCAGAAATGCAATTACCAATAGCTTTTGGCAAGACCATTAGTAACGAAACCTTTGTGGTAGATCTTGTAAAAATGCCTCACTTGCTGATGGCAGGTGCAACCGGACAAGGGAAATCGGTCGGATTAAATGCGGTCATCACTTCCCTCCTCTATAAAAAGCACCCTGCAGAGGTTAAATTTATTCTTGTAGACCCTAAAAAAGTTGAGCTAACACTATACAATAAAATTGAAAGGCATTTCCTGGCCAAGCTTCCAGACTCCGAAGAAGCGATCATCACGGATAACACCAAGGTCATCAATACACTGAATTCGCTCTGTATCGAAATGGACAACAGGTATGAATTATTGAAGTTGGCCATGGTTCGTAACATAAAGGAGTATAATACCAAGTTCAAAGCGCGTAAATTGAATCCGCATGACGGGCATAAATTTCTTCCCTACATTGTTTTGATTATAGATGAGTTTGCCGATTTGATTATGACTACCGGAAAAGAGGTGGAAACCCCAATTGCGAGATTGGCACAATTGGCACGAGCTATAGGTATTCACTTGATTATTGCCACCCAGAGACCATCGGTCAATGTAATTACTGGTATTATCAAGGCGAACTTTCCTGCACGTATTGCCTTTAGGGTAACTTCAAAAATAGATTCCAGGACAATTCTGGATGCCCAAGGTGCTGATCAATTGATAGGTCGCGGCGATATGCTTTTCACCCAAGGTAATGAAGTAACCCGCTTGCAATGTGCCTTCGTTGATACTCCCGAGGTAGAAAAAATAACAGAATATATTGGCTCACAGAGAGCTTATCCACAGGCTCATGAGCTACCAGAGTATGTTGGCGACGATTCTGGCACAAGTATTGATTATGAAATTAGTGAAAGGGACGCTATGTTCAGGGATGCTGCTGAGGTTATTGTCATAGCACAGCAAGGATCAGCTTCTTTGTTACAGCGAAAACTCAAATTAGGCTACAATCGTGCAGGTCGAATTATTGACCAATTAGAGGCCGCAGGAATTGTAGGTCCTTTTGAAGGCAGTAAAGCCAGACAGGTTTTGGTATCAGACATGATCGCTTTAGATCAATTATTAAATAACGAGTCAAATAGGATATAATGAAAAAGATAATTTTTATCGCCATTGCACTTTTATCAGTTAGTATAAGTACCGCTCAGAATTCCGATAAAGCAGAATCATTATTAGATGATGTTTATAATAAGGTTAAGGGATATGACAATATTTTTGTTGATTTTAAATTTGTGCTTAACAATCAAGAAGCAGACATCAATGATGAAACAAGGGGCGATGTTACCATGCAGGGCGATAAGTATGTAGCGAACTTTTTTGGAGCACAACAGTTGTATGACGGCAGTAAAGTTTACACCATAGTTCCTGAAAATGAAGAAGTTACGATTGAGGATAAATCTGATGATGAAAACACTATTACCCCGTCCAAAATGCTTACTTTTTACAGGCAAGGACATACTTACATATGGGATATTCTACAAAATATTCAAGGCAGAAAAATACAGTTCATCAAACTGACCCCTATTGATACCAATACAGAATATGAATCTATATTATTAGGAATTGATGCTGAGACCAAACACATATATAAAGTGATTGAAACCGGCAAAAACGGCACATTGACCACCATTACTGTTAATTCTTTTAAAACAAACCAACCTTTATCAAAAACCTTATTTACTTTTGATGAGAACAAGTACAAGGATGAAGGGTACTACATCATAAGAAATTAGACCATTGAGAATTCTAGACCGGTATATCTTATCGAGATTCCTATTTAACTTTTTCAGCTCGTTTGTAATATTGATGTTTATCTTCATATTTCAAACGATTTGGCTTTTTATTGATGATTTGGCGGGTAGAGAGCTGGATATTATTATTATTGGAAAATTTCTATTATATCTAATGCCCAATCTTACTGAAAAGGTGTTGCCCCTTACAGTACTTTTGTCATCTATACTTACTTTTGGAACATTTGCGGAAAACTACGAGTTTGCTGCAATGAAAGCTTCGGGAATATCATTGCAGAGGGCAATGCTTACCCAAATTGTGTTTTCAATAATCCTCGGTGTGGTTACCTTTTATTTTGCCAATAGTGTGATACCGGCTTCAGAACAAAAAATTTACAACCTTCGCAGAAATATTGCCAAGGTCAAACCTGCCCTTGCAATTACTGAAGGCGTTTTTAGCGATATCGAAGGTGCTGATATGAATATTAAGGTAGATAAGAAATATGGGGAAAATGACCGTTTTCTAGAAAATGTGACCATTCATTTGAAAACCAAAACCAAGGTAAACTCTACGGTTATCAAAGCAAAAACAGGAGAACTTAAGAGCAGTGAATCTTCAGATATTTTGCAATTGGTATTGTATGATGGCCACTATTATCGCGATTTGCAAAAGAGCTCAAACAAAGCCAAAAATAAATATCCGTTTGCTAATGCGGAATTTGAAACCTATACCATGAACATTGACCTTTCGGAATTCAACAATGTTGACATGGATGAAGAAAGAGACATTAGTACAGAGAAAATGAAAAATGTCTTTCGGCTCACTAAGGATATTGACTCTTTAAAAAAAGACAACCTAAGAATTGTAGAGGCTTTTTCGAAGAATATCCAGGGAAGAATGGGGGCTTTCGTACCACTACCAAAGGAAGATTCAACAGTTGTCGCAAAGAAAATGGCTATGAACGCCAAACTTTCCAAAAAAGAAATTACTACCAAGGACACAATGGCTATTGCCAACGTTAATTCGGTCAAGGATATTTTAAATCTTTATCAGGATTGGCAGCAAATACAGATAGCAAATGCTGCAAAAAATGCCGCTTCAAATGTTTTGACCTCTATTCAAGGGAAAAGAAATGAGTTGGAAAAACGATATGAAATCTATAATAGACATATTTTATCTTTACATAAAAAATATGCCTTGGCTTTGTCATGTGTTATATTATTCTTTGTTGGAGCACCATTAGGGGCAATTATCCGTAAAGGTGGAATTGGACTGCCAATGGTCATTGCCATTCTCTTGTTCCTAACATACTATTTTATTGGGGTCTTTGCAGAGAACTATGCCAAGAAAAACGAAATTCACCCAATTTTTGGAGCATGGTTATCTACTATGATAATGTTACCTTTAAGCGTCATTTTAACAAAAAAGGCAACAGCTGATAGAGGTTTAATGAATTTAGACGGAGTCGTTGAATTTTTTAATAAAATTTTCAAAAAGAAAGTAAAAGAAACTACTACAGCATGATAACTAGCATGGAAAAAAGTATACAATTAAATACGATTGAAGAAGCGATTGAAGATGTTCGTAAAGGCAAGGTAATCATTGTTGTTGATGATGAAAACCGCGAAAATGAAGGAGATTTCATCGCCGCTGCCGAAATGGTTACACCAGAAATGATAAATTTCATGGCGAAACATGGACGAGGATTGATCTGTGCCCCTTTAACTGAAGATCGTTGTAAGGAATTGGATCTGGGGATGATGGTGCAGAACAATACCGTTTTGCATCAAACCCAATTCACTGTTTCTGTTGACCTGATTGGTAATGGATGTACCACAGGCATTTCTGTTCATGACCGCTCAAAAACCATATTGTCATTGGTTGATGATACCACAAAACCCCATGATTTAGGGCGTCCGGGACATATCTTTCCTTTAAGGGCGAAGAATGGTGGTGTCTTGCGACGAACAGGTCACACAGAGGCCGCTATAGATATTGCTAGACTTGCCGGTTTTAAACCAGCAGGTATTTTGGTTGAAATATTAAATGAAGATGGAACAATGGCCAGGTTACCACAGTTAGGCGATGTTGCCAAAAAGTTCGATTTAAAGGTAATTTCCATTGAGGATTTGGTTGCCTACCGGATGGAACATGACAGCCTCATCGAAAAGAAAGAAGATTTTGAAATCACAACTCGGTTTGGAAAGTTCAGATTGCGTGCCTACCAACAAACTACAAATAATCAAGTACATATTGCATTGACCAAAGGGAACTGGAAACAAGACGACCCTGTATTAACACGAATCAATGCAACACTGGTTAACAACGATATTCTTGGCACCCTAACCAATAATCCGGACAAGAAACTGGAAGATATGTTCAATGCCATAAATAAAGAGGAAAACGGTGCCTTTGTATTTATAAACCAAGAATCACAATCCTTAAATCTATTGAATAGATTAACCGAGTTGAAAACATTACAATCAAAGGGAGTTTTTAAAGCGCCAAAAATTGATATGGACGCAAGGGATTTTGGTGTTGGTGCTCAGATATTGCATGATTTGAATATTACTAAAATACGTCTACTGACGAATACTTTGCAGTCTAAAAGAGTAGGTATTGTTGGTTATGGTCTTAAGATTGTGGAATATGTTACCTATTAAGTCCTTTATAAGATTTTATTAAGCACCACAACCATTTTTCCGGCACGTTCGTTTACCTCCGCTTCGGACCAACTCAATTTTATCAAACAAGAAATATTGCGACCTACCCAGTAATCTGATTTTGAGAAATCAGCCTTTTTAAAATCAGGTAATTGTTTAATGACTTCATTTGGTAACTTACCCAAGGAATCCCTATTTATCAAATGCTCCCATTTGCGGTAATAGTGCCAATTATTGTCATACCAATAAAAACAACCATCTATTCCTGCTTCCGTAAGTGCGATTTGCGCTACCTTGGCTTTTTCTTCATCAGGGAGGAAAAAACTTAGGAAGGAATAATTCTCAATTCCGCCCGCTGGAACTTTTCTGAAAACTAAACCTTCAATGGGCTCCAAAGCATTTCTTAAAATAGAATAATTATGTTCTTGAATTGACAGGAATTCGTCCAATCTTTTAAATTGAGCAAGACCAACAGCAGCATTCAATTCAGAAATTCTATAGTTATAGCCAAGAAAGGGGTGGCCTTCCGCTCCCCTATCCTTACCTACATGATCGTGGCCGTGGTCGCTATAGTGATCCGCATTTATATAGTACTTCTTATTATTTGTTATTAAAGCTCCGCCCTCACCGCATGTAATGGTTTTTACGGCATCAAAAGAAAAACAGCCCAAATCACCATAACTACCCACCGGTTTTCCCTCATAACTTGCGCCAATAGCCTGACAAGCATCCTCCAACAATAGGAGCCCATGTTCATCACAAATAGTCTTCAATGCCAGTAAATCTGCCATCGAACCGCACATATGCACGGGCATTACAACTTTAGTGTTTTTGGTTATCGCTTGTTTTACTGCTACTGGATCCAATGTTAGTGTATCATTGATATCAACTAATATTGGTACGGCACCTATCGCCAGAATTGATTCAAAACTTGCAACAAAAGTAAAAGTTGGTATGATTACTTCGTCCCCTGCTCCAATACCAGCACTTGCCAGGGCAACCGTCAATGCAGCAGTTCCACTACTTAATAATTGTGCGTGTTTTGTTTGCATTCGTCTTGTGATAGCCGCTTCCAATTCTTTTGTCTTCCAGTGACCATTACGCATATTATCAAAGCCATAGCGCATCAAGACCCCTGAATCCAAAACATCTTGTACTTCTTTCTTTTCTTGTTCACCAAAAAGTTCAAATCCTGGCATTCTGATATCTATTTATTGTTTTTTAAAATATTTCGATAACACTATCATCAACATTTTTTCTCACTTTCTTCATCTTGGAAAACATATCATCTTTGGCCCTATAACCAACAGGGAGCACCAATACCGAAGTCAGTCCATTCTCACTTAGATTCAAAAGCTTATCATATTCCTTGGGTATGAATCCTTCCATTGGGCACGAATCTATTTCTTCCATTGCGCAAAATGACAATAGATTGCCCAATGCCAAATACGCTTGATTAGTGGCCCAAACCTTTACTTCTTTGGCTTCCTTCTTGGAAAAATCCGCAACCAGTGAATCCTTAAAGGGTTTTAAAACAGCATCACTGGTTCCCCTTATGCTTTTAACCCTATTAAAATATTGGGTGATAAAATCCTTATCAATCTTCTTTTCAATACAAAGCACAAGAACATGCGAAGCATTCTCTACCTGACTTTGACCATATGAACAAGGCACCAATTGCTTTTGAATTTCTTTGTTCTGTACTACGAGCATTTTTATGGGCTGCAATCCGTAAGAAGTTGCCGTAAGATTAAAGGCTTGTTTTAAGCCTTCAACCTTTTCCTTGGACAAAACCCGTTTTGAATCGAATTTTTTCACGGCGTAACGCCATTTTAGATGTTCAATCTTCTTTTCCATTTTTAATCAATTCAATATTGTTATAAATCAAAAAACCAAAGTTTTATGGCCATTAGGACTACCATTACGACCAAAAAGGTCTTTATGAAACCATCTCCTCTTTTAACCGACACCCGACTTGAAACCCATGCCCCTAGTCCATTCCCCAAGGCTAAAATAGCACCCACTTTCCAATTGACCTTGTCATTCAGGGCAAAAACGACTAAAGCGGAAAGGGTATAGATAAATACCAAAGCTACTTTAGTGGCATTTACCCGCACTAAGTTCATGCGATTAAAATAATGAAGGAATAGAATAATGATAAAACCTATTCCTGCATTGATAAACCCACCATATATGCCAATAAAGAAAAACACCAATATTGATATCCACAAATATTTTCCTGTTGTGCGTTCCCCAAGCTCAGATAGACTTATTTTGGGTTTAAAGATTATGATCAAAACTACGACAATCATAATAATGGCCAGTATCTTATTAAAGGTCTCCCCTTTAATGTCAACAGCCAACTGAGCCCCAATTATTGCACCTATTAAGGCCGATATACCCAAATAGATATTAAAAGGAAATGTCGAGACACCTTTGCTCTTGAATCCTGCTGTGGCTATTGCGGTTTGAAAAACAATGGCAACTCTATTAGTACCATTGGCCACGCTTGGGGGCAACCCTAAAAATATCAATACCGGCAACGATATCAGTGATGCTCCCCCAGCGATGGTATTGATAAAACCAACTACAAAACCAACAGCAATCAAAAGAGGATAATGGTACCATTCTTCCATTTAACAAAAATAGCCTCTTGAAAAGAATAATACTGATTTTGATGAAAAATAATAATGAGTTTTCCCTTTTTGGAAATGAAAAAGGTTTCTATATTTGCATCCGCAATGGAGAAATGGCAGAGTGGTCGAATGCGGCAGTCTTGAAAACTGTTGAGGGTCACACCTCCGGGGGTTCGAATCCCTCTTTCTCCGCGATCAAGCGCAACTTTATTGTAGCTTGAAATAAGAAAATCCCATCAAGCAAGCTTGAATGGGATTTTTGTTTTAAGATACCCATCCTAAAAGGATGGAAAGTTGCATTTGCAGTATGGGAGATTGGGGGAACATTGAAAATAATCCCTTTTCCTCCACATAAATCCTTGTAATCTTTTGATTTATAGGTCTTTTTAAATTAAGTTGGCAATTTAGTTGACAATACCTCTTCTACAGTTAAAATTTTTTCATATTAAGCTCACCATTTTTATTAAAGAAAATCCAATGGGCTTTTAACATTTTTTATTGATTTCGTGGTAACATGTGACAGTTCATCAAATTTTTGAAAAGTATCTTTATCCAACATTTTGGAAGTTATCTTAAAATATTAACAATACTAACTACTATATGATTATACGGCTAATATTAGAAATTATAATATGAAAAATTAAAGAATTAACTTTATCACAACGTTGGCATTAATAGGAGCGGAAACAAGATGTGTGAAGTAAAAATATCATGAAAAGAGTTTGTATTATCGGAGCATCAGGTAAACTCGGAAAATACATGGTAAGGTATGCTCTCGATAAAGGCTATGAAGTAGTTGGGGTATGTCGTGAAAAAAGTGTCAAGAAGCTAGATGAGTTCAAAGAAAGAATCTCTGTTGTTCCTGGAGCAACAAACGATAGTGAAGTTATAAAAAAGGCTATTGCAGGGTGTGATGGTGTTCTCACAGTGCTTGTTCCTTGGGGAGTTCACCAATATTCATCTGGAACTGCACAAGCTGTACTCGATAATGCTCTAGAAGAGGCGCGGCTAATTTTCTCTTGCGGATGGCATATTACCCAAGATGGTAAGGATGTTTATTCAAAATCCTTCAAAAGGATGTTGAGGTTCGTTAGTTGGATTGGGAAGCTATTTCGTCTCGTAGAAATTAAAGATCAGGAAAAAGCATGTGAGTTAATATTTGCAAGTGACACAAAATGGACTGTCGTTAGAGGAAGTGGCCTTGAAGAAGGTGAAAGTCAGGGATTACCACTGTGGAGTGATCATGTTGGAGATTCTATACTCGCGAGTAATATGACTCGAAGAATTGACTTTGCATTGTTTATGCTGGAGGCTTTGGAAAATGATGAACTTATTCATAAATCACCAGCGATAGTAGGATGCCAAACCCCCTCAGCTCTCGCACACACCCCCAATTGAAATGAAAAAAATTGAAACATTTTAAATATACTAATGCCAACAATGCATATAAGCCATTATAACGGCTCATTTACGAGACCGTTGCCTGCAACTAAAAGACAATGGATATTGAAATAATGAATACGGAAAAGAACAAAAAAACAAAAAAGGTATTAAGGGTTTCTTTAAAAATACTAGGCGCAATCGTCCTATTAGCAGTTCTTGCCGGACTAGGTGGTTGGTGGTATATAAGTTCTACCTTCCTTTCTTTTGAAAAGAACTATGCTGAAAAAACCGAAATCAAGGAATTGACCATTGATGGCTACACCTTTCTGGATAGAAATGGAAATGGTGAACTTGATATTTACGAAGACGATAGAAAATCTATAGATGAACGAGTCGAGGACTTGTTATCCCAAATGACTTTGGAAGAAAAAATCCACATACTCAAGGGCTCAGGAATAGGTTCTGCTATAGGTAAAGGCAATACGGCCGTTCCCGGCGCTGTTGGTACAATTGTACCAACACCTCGTTTGGGCATTCCAACTATTTATTTGTCTGACGGCCCTGCAGGATTGAGAATCGCACCGAAACGAGAAGGTGAAGACCGTATGTATTACTGCACAGCTTTTCCGATTGGCACCTTGTTATCTTCTACTTGGAATACTGAGTTGGTGAACGAAGTTGGTATAGCAATGGGAAATGAAGCAAGCGAATATGGAATAGATGTGATTTTAGGACCAGGTGCAAATATTCATCGACACCCGCTCTGTGGTCGAAATTTTGAATACTACTCAGAAGACCCTGTTTTGACAGGTTTTATTGGTGCCGCAATGGTAAACGGTATTGAATCGCAAGGTATAGGAACTTCTATCAAACACTTTGTGGCAAATAATCAGGAAACCGACCGCAATTTTAACAATGTCATTGTTTCGGATAGAGCGATGCGGGAAATTTACCTTAAAGGTTTTGAAATCATTGTAGAAAAATCACAGCCATGGACAATCATGTCTTCATACAACAAGGTCAATGGCACCTATGTACCCGAAAGAAAAAACCTCCTGACGTATATACTTCGAGACGATTGGAAATATAAAGGATTGGTAATGACTGATTGGTTTGGAGGTGATAAAGCAACAGCAATGATAGCTGCAGGAAATGACCTTTTGGAACCCGGCACCAAAAAACAATGGAAAGCCCTAGAAGAAGCTGCTGAAAAAGGTGAACTTTCTGAAGAAGAGATCAATACTTCTGCCAGACGCATTTTGAGATTGATGGTTCAATCTAAAAAGATGAAGAATTATCAATATGGTAATAATCCCGACCTTAAAGCTCACTCTAAAATCGCACGTAAGTCGGCAACTGAGGGAATGGTTTTATTGAAAAATGAACAATCATTGCCTATTCAAAATGCTAAAAATATAGCATTACTGGGCGTGACTTCTTTCGATTTTATAGCTGGTGGTACGGGTTCTGGTGATGTAAACGAAGCATACACCGTTTCATTAGAAGAAGGTTTGAAAAATGCAGGTTATATAATTAATGAAGAAGCAAAGCGAATATTTGAAACCCATAAAGCCAACAACGAAGAAGAATTTATAAAACCAGAAGGTTTTAGTGCATTGACCACACCTTATTTTCCTCCAAGAATGACTTATTCTGAAAAGGAATTGAATAAAATTGTAAAAAGTTCGGATTTAGGCATTATCACGATTGGGCGAAACAGTGGTGAGGGTGGTGATAGAATCGAAAAAGATGATTTCTTATTATCGGAAAAAGAGCAAAAGATGATTACCGATGTTTGCAAAGCTTTTCACACTACTGGTAAAAAAGTTGTGGTTGTGATGAATATTGGTGGTGTAATCGAAACGGCTTCATGGAAGTTTAAGCCCGATGCCATTCTATTAGCATGGCAAGGTGGGCAAGAAGGGGGTAATTCTGTGGTGGATATTCTTAGTGGCAAGGTCAATCCAAGTGGAAAATTACCTATGACTTTCCCTGTAAACTTAAATGACCATGCCTCTAATGCCAATTTTCCATTGGAAGGTGGAACGCTTGATATTATTGAGTTGATTTTTTCTAGTCGTGAAGAAAAACCAGAGAATGAAAAGGTCAAAAATAAAGACTATACCAATTATGAAGAAGGTATTTATGTCGGTTACAGACATTTTGATAAGGAGGAATTAGAAGTTTCTTATCCTTTCGGGTATGGCTTGTCCTACACTACATTCGATTATAGTGATTTAAATGTGGTTTTGCAAAATGACACCATCAACGTAACTGTTACTTTAACCAATTCTAACATTCAAGCAGGAAAAGAAGTTGTTCAAGTTTATACTTATAAGCCAGATACCAAGATAGACCGACCTGTAAAAGAATTAAGAACTTTTATCAAAACCCAAAACCTACAGCCAGGCGAAGCAACAACAGTAACTTTGCAAATTCCAGTTTCAGAATTGAGTTATTGGTCGGAAGATGCCTCAAAGTGGGAACTCGAAAAAGGGACTTATTCTATTCAAATTGGTGCTTCATCGAGGGATATAAAACTTTCTGAGAACATTGAGATTATTAAACAATGAAACCCTTGAAATCATGAAAAGCAGCAGGCAACAAAGGCTAAAACGTTCATTGCGCTATGCGCCGCTACGCCTTTTGGCCAAACCGTTACATCACATATCCGGACTATTCCAATTTAAGAAATAGAATCATTTAAATTATGTGTTAATATAGTGTCTATTTTTGAAGGTATTGAATACCCTTCTGGATTCAACATAGTTAATCCCTTACATTCTCACATAATACTTGCAGTATATACAATTCCCATGTTTTAGATAGACATTTCAGGTAGACTCCAACCATTGTTATAGGTATGTTCAATATATTCGTTGGCAGATTCCAATGCATTGAGTTCAACGTATTCAACGTTCCATTTTGGCCTACTTTTCACCATTTCGAATCCAAAGGTTTCTACCACTTTCATCTTATCATTCGGGGCTATATTTTTGAATTTCATGTTTTCGCCATCCCATTTCAATATTTTGTTCAATCCCTGGAGACGTATTGCCAGCACTCCCAATAAAACCATCTCATTAAAGGGACCGGAATAATCGAAACTGGCAGAACCCTCTATCCTATTTTCGGGAGACTCCTTACATGCCCTGATCCAATCTTGTTCATGGGGGCCGTTACTATAATCCACTGATCCTGGCACCCTTCGTAAATAAGGGGTAACTTCGGGGATTCTACCGGAGAGCAGTCTTGGGTTGAATCCACCACAATCACAAATTAAGGTGTCCTTGGTACCAACCAGTAAGCATCCGCCGAGTCCATCGTTTATTAATGGTATTCCGTCTGCAAGTAGTTCGGGACGATCCGGCAAGAATCCGCCATCGTACCAATGTACTTTAACTGCGGGCATTTTTATTTTATCCATATTTTCCCTAGCCGGGAAATCGAATTGTACTTTTTCAGCATTGGGCGCACTTTCTGTATTAGCAGTAGTTGAACTCCCTGATATAGCTTCCGGATACTTCAATTTCAACGCCCTGTAAATGGGATCAATGACGTGACAGGCCATGTCTCCAAAAGCGCCCGTCCCAAAATCCCAAAAACCACGCCAGTTCCATGGCGTATAACTTTCATGATATGGACGCATGGGCGCAGGGCCAACAAACAACTCCCAATTAAAATTTTTTGGTATATCCATGGCCTCAGTAGGACGCTCCAGACCTTGCGGCCAGATTGGCCGGTCTGTCCAGGCATGGGCCTCTACAACGTCCCCTATTTCTCCGTTCCATACCCATTCGCATAGGAGGCGGACCCCGTCGCCGGAATTTCCCTGGTTGCCCATTTGAGTTGCAACAGGATATACTTCGGCCAATTTCGTCAATAACCTGGATTCATATACTGAATGGGTCAAAGGTTTTTGGCAATATACATGCTTGTTCATGGTCATAGCCATAGCAGCAATGGCCGCATGCGTATGATCTGCGGTGGCTACCATCACAGCATCCATTGAATTACCCAATTCATCGAACATCTTGCGCCAATCGTAGTACTTTTTAGCCTTGGGAAATGTGTCAAAGCACCTTTGGCTATAGTTCCAGTCTATATCACAAAGACCAATTATGTTCTCCGTATTCATTGCGGTCAAATTGCCATGACCCTTGCCGCCAACACCTATTCCCACTATGTTTAATTTATCGCTCGGTGCCTTATGGCCGAGTCCACTTACAGCAAAGCTTGGAACGATTGTAATGCCAGCCCCAGCTGTCATTGACTTTTTAATGAACGTTCTCCGAGAGTTGGTTTTCTGTTTCATTAGAATAAGATAGTAAAAAATACAGATTATTTATACCCTATGTTCTTTATCCTGCTCCAGATTCTGAAGTTCCAGCTTTTTCTTTGAAATTGATTTTCACAATTTTGTGCTTATTGGGTTCTCCTAACTATGGTAATTCCCAATTTTCGACAACAAAAAACCCTGACGATAGCGTCAGGGTAATTTTTCCAATAATTAAAATAGCAATCAATTTGAGCTATCTTTCATAGACCATACTCATGAAACCTGGAAGATTATTACCTTCAGTTAATGTAAGTCGGTCAGCGTCCTTGACAAAAATAAAGTTTCTTGCACCATCATAAATCGTGACTTGATTATTATCAATATTCCAAGACCCGGATCTTCTGGTAGTTGAAGAAGTGCAGGTGAGGCTAAATGTCCCGCCGGTAATACTAGTGACATTTATTTCGATGAAATTCCAAATCCAATTACCATCACTGCGCAATTCCAGTGTCCCTGTTGCACAGGGTAATTCAGACACTGCATTAGAAGTAGTATTACCATCATTATTGATATCGACCCCAGGATTAATATTCAATTCCACTAAATTATAGGTACCAGACGCCATGGCTAACTCGTCATTGGAATCTCCGTCATCATCATTCGAACACGCCCCTAATAGTATAATAAAAGTGCATACTGATAAAATGTATCTGATATTTCCCATAGTATATTTTTTGTTTATGTAAAAGTATGGCATTCGTTCAATTATCCAAAATGGATCAATGTCGAAAAGGTAAATAATTCGGTATAAAAAATGTCCTCACAAATAGAACATCCTAGGTTAATCCAAATACATAATTGTATTTATTTCCTAAATTGCCTTGATGAAACAACCGCTAGTAAGCATCCTCATTCCCTTTAAGAATACCGAAGACTATCTAGTGGAATGCCTTGATTCCGTTCAACAACAATCATATAAGAATTGGGAAGTCTTGGCAGTTGACGATTCATCTACGGATAACAGTAGGAAAATAGTTTCGCAATATGCCGAAAACGATCCAAGGTTTAGGCCTATGAATAACATAGGCAATGGAATTATTGAGGCACTACGTACTGCCTATGGTCATTGTAATGGCGATTTAATAACAAGAATGGATTCTGATGATATTATGGCTCCTGATAAAATCAACACAATGATAAATGCATTGGCCAATAAGGGACGTGGTCATGTAGCCATAGGTCAGGTGAAATATTTTTCAAGTCGAGGAATCAGTGACGGCTATGCACGTTACGAGGCTTGGCTAAACGGACTTACAAAGAAAGGGACAAACTATTCAGAAATTTATAAG
>JAAETN010000496.1 GCA_024228355.1 Maribacter sp.
CCAACCGAGGCTTTGATTTCTAAATATACTATGGCCGATGGATCTCTGTTCGATTGGGACAACCCAGCACATGCTGCGGCTCCATATGTGGATCGTGAACCACGTTTTTATTCAACTATTCTTTACGATGGAGCCCCTTGGAAAGATAGAACTGATGACGTTGTTGTACATGATAATTTCAACGAAATACAAACAGGTTTTTATACCTTTACAGATGGTACCATTAAAAATGGGGTAGATACACGTCAAGGTCCTATTGAGGATTGGAACGGTTCAAGAACTGGGTACTATTTCAGAAAATTCTCTGATCCAAACCAACCGGCATCATGGCCAAACGATCTTCAAAAGATTGATTCCCCTTATTTAAGACATTCAGAAATTCTATTGAATTATGTTGAGGCGAATATCGAGATGGGTGATGAGGCAGAAGCCATTTTATGGTTGAACAAACTCCGATTCAGAAATGGCTTGCCAGCTGTTACAGATTCAGGGGCTGCACTTATTGAACTGTATAGAAGAGAACGTGACAAGGAGTTGGTTAATGAAGATGCCAGACTTTTTGATATGAAACGATGGTTGGAAGGTCCTTATTCTTTGGACAAGCAAGTACAGACCGTCTTAATACAAGCCACGCAAACTGGTGCTCAAACTAACTATAGATACGATCCTGCCGTTTGGGACTATTTGTATAGACCAACTGATATCGTTTTTGAAAATAGACAATGGTTAGACAAAGTTTATTTCTTGCCTATTGCGCAATCTGAAATCGACAAGGACCCTTCTCTAATCCAAAATCCAGGATACAATTAATTAATTTCAAATATTAACAATTAAGTAGAATGACCCCGTATGATAAATACGGGGTTATTCTTATTTTTATAGTTCCTTAAACTTATTCGAAACAAGATGAAAAATGCTTTGTATTTTATTGTTCTATTAGTATTGGTTTCCTCATGTGAAGAAAAACACCCCACCCTATTTACCAAGTTAAATACTTCGGAAACTGGAATTGATTTTAAAAATGCACTGACCGAAACCCATAAAGACAATTACTTTACCAATCCTTATATGTATTTGGGTGGTGGGGTTTCTACCGGGGACCTTAACAATGATGGTTTGGAAGATATCTTTTTTACGGGTAATATGGTACCTAACAAGCTCTACCTGAATAAGGGAGATTTTAAATTTGAGGATATTTCCGAAACTGCGGGAATATTGGGAGACGATCGCTGGTACACAGGAACCACCTTCGTTGATATCAACCAA
>JAAETN010000497.1 GCA_024228355.1 Maribacter sp.
CAGCAGATGTCGCTTTCAAGTACAGAATATGCCGAAGGGGATAACGAGTTCATAAAAGCTGGCCTTACGATGTTGAAATCTGATTTGGTCAAACCATTTAGGGTAGCCGAGTCCCCAGTGCAATTTGAGTGTAAAGTAACCAAGGTTGAACCCCTGGGTAAGGAAGGTGGGGCGGGAAATCTAATTTTCTCTGAAGTGGTTAAAATCCATATTGATAAAACTATTCTGAGTGAAGATGGGAATATTGACCAATACAAAATTGACCAAGTAGCCCGAATGGGTGGTAATTGGTATTCAAGAGCCAATCAAGGATTATTCGAAGTTCCTAAACCCTTATCGAGTTTAGGAATAGGAGTCGATAGTATTCCCAGAGAAATTAGATCAAGTACGGTTTTGACGGGTAACGATTTAGGTATGTTGGGTAATATTGATAATTTGCCTGCCCAATCTGAAATCGATAGATTTATCAACTCACATGAGGATCTCATTGACTTGATCAATTCAAAAGATAAGATAAAAGTGCATCAAAAAGCCAAGGAGTATCTAACTAATAAAGAAGTGCTTTCTGCTTGGAAAGTGTTATTGGCAAAATGAAACGAATACAATTATTTGAATTTGAGGATTTTGGTTGGTTTCCTAGTTGGTTACGGGTCTGTATGACAAATTTGATTGTCATTCTTCAAAAAATGGTAGGTGTGCCAGAACTCTTGGCAACTATGATTGCCGATGTCCTAAAGAAAAAAAGTCTAACCAACATCGTTGATTTAGGCTCGGGATCAGGAGGGGTAATGCCTGAAGTTATGGATGCACTTCACAAAATAAAAGGTCTTGAGCAGGTGACATTAACCATGACCGATATATTTCCTAGTGCCGAAATGTTGAAGAAATTCAATACAGAAACTTTGGATAAGATTAGCTACAATGAAACCTCCATTGATGCTACTAATATTGCCACTGCACCAGAAGGTTTAAAAACAATGGTGAATTGCTTTCATCATATGCCGCCGAAAAAGGCAAGGGCAATTTTGGAATCGGCACAAAGAACCAACCAATCCTTATTGATTTATGAAATGGGGGATAATAATATTCCATTACTTATTTGGTGGTTATTGCTGCCATTGTCCTTGGTTATATTAATTATTATGGTTCTTTTTATGACACCTTTTGTAAAACCCTTAACTTGGCGACAAATTGTTTTTACCTATTTGATACCTATAATTCCCATATGTTATGCATGGGATGGTCAAGCTTCATTGCCAAGAATGTATACGCTAAAGGATTTGGATCAGTTGCTTCAAGGATTGGGGTCTGAGAATTATACCTGGGAAAAAGGCCATGCCAAAAAGAAAAACGGGAAAAAACAGGGAACATACCTTTTAGGGCTTCCAATTTAGAAAATAGAATATTAAACACTAAACGCAGATTGCACAATTATTAAAACATGGAAATACAAGGAAAAATTAAGATGATCGATGAAACTAAAACTTTTGGCAGCAATGGTTTTAGAAAGAGAGAGGTAGTAGTAACAACGGAGGAGCAATATCCTCAACATATACTAGTTGAGTTTATTCAAGATAAGTGCGATTTACTCAATAGCTACAATGTTGGCCAAAATGTAAAAATAAGCATTAACCTTAGAGGTCGCGAATGGACCAACCCGCAGGGTGAAGTAAAATACTTTAATGCTATCCAAGGATGGCGAATTGAAAATCTTCAGACCGCTGAAGGCAATGCTGATATTCCACCAGTACCTCCTATGGATGCTTTTGAACCAGCGGACAATATCAACGATGAAGATCATGATGACCTTCCATTTTAACGAAACCTATTTTGAATAGTCAAAATATGACTTGTTCCAAATAGATAGTTGAACTTATCCCGCTGTAAAGCGGGATATTTTTTTGAATTCAAAATTAATAATTATACATTTTTAATTTATGTAACTTTAGATTAAACTGTATACGTGAAAAAGGATAGCTCACAAAAACCCTTGACCTTTCTGACCAATGAGCTGTATTTCCCAATGGTTGAAGATGCAAATACAGAGGGTTTATTGGCCGTTGGTGGAGATCTCTCACCTGAACGTTTACTGCTTGCTTATAAAAGTGGCATTTTTCCTTGGTTCAATGAAGGTTCACTGATTTTATGGTGGAGTCCCGACCCAAGAATGGTTCTTTTTCCTGAGCGCATTAAGGTTTCGAAAAGTATGCGAAAGGTCTTGAAAAACAAACAATTCAGTTTGACCAAGAATACTTGCTTTGAAGAGGTGATCGACCAATGTGCAATGGCAAAGCGAGAAGGTCAAGAAGGCACTTGGATTACCGATGAGATGAAGGAGGCCTACCTGAAATTGCATAAAATGGGTCATGCAAAATCATATGAGGTTTGGGAGGGTAATAAATTGGTCGGCGGACTTTATGGCATTGATTTAGGTCATATTTTCTGCGGGGAAAGCATGTTCAGTACTGTAAGTAATGCATCAAAGTTCGCTTTTATACAATTGGCTAAGGAACTCCAACAAAAAAAGTATAGTCTAATAGACTGCCAACTTTATACCAGGCATTTGGAAAGTCTTGGAGCAGAGGAAATTCCCAGAGCGGAATTCATTGAAATTTTAATAGGAAACTAGATTAAGCCATCAAGCGTAGCGCTTCCCGGTGGCTAAGATTGGACAAATCGTTGTTCTCAGCAAATACCCTGACCCATTTAGGATTGGTTTTACTATATTCCCGTAGCACCCAACCTATGGCCTTATTGATGAAAAATTCATGGGACCCCAAAAGCCTATGAATGATGTATTCCAATCTCTGGGTGTCCATGTTCTCCTTGGATTTTAATTGATAAAGTAAACAACATCGTTGTAACCAGATATTACCTGAGGCCAACCACTTTTCAATGTAAGTGTCCAATTGCTCTGGAAAGTATTTAAAATAAGGACCAATTAACTTGTCCGCGATGTAATCTACAGTATCCCACCAAGATTTATGGGTCACCATATACTCCAATAGGGAAATATCATTTTCTTCAAATTGTCGGGTGTATTTTAATACCAGTTCTTGGGCTATTAATTGGAACTCCCGTTGAGGTTTACCCCATAAGGTTTTTACGATTTCTCCTAATTCAGATTTGGGAGGTAAATAGGATTTTGCCAGAAATGGTTTTTGTATTTCCCTACGTATAGGGGCTTTAATACCGTAAAACTCAAACTGATTGCGCATGTATGCTTTTTGGCCTGCTGCGATTTTGGCATTTTTTTTACGCTTAAGCTCAAGTTCTAATGTTTCTATAAATTCGTTCATTTTATATCATCATATTCAGTATAAAATACGATCGTGATTCATAGGTAAGGCTTGCCGTTTACGAATGAGATTTCCAGCTGCACTAAACCAAAGATCATATTCTGTATTCCTTTTGTCATTATTACCGATTACAATTAGCTTGTACACATTGCTTGGGAGTATGAGATTTTGAAAAGTGTCTTTTAATTCTGGCCTATCGTTTTCAGTAAATTTTGCCGGGTACTGTTGAAAAATCCGCTTAATCCTGGTTTTCTCATAAGTATCGGACAAGTATGCTTTTATTTTCTCTACTGTTTCTTCTGGTATATCAATTTCTTTAATCCGAAAACCAGAATTCTTTAATTTTCCATTGTCATCATAAGAAAAAAAGTAATGTAAATTATCCATTTTAAACTTTAATGTATATGTAGTTGCCATGCTGTCAACCTCCTTATAGGCCCGCTTTTTACGGAATTTTTTTGGACCTAGTATCATTAAATCTGTTTGTGTGGTTGGAAACTGGGATTTCCTGATGCGATGTTCCCTTTCAATTTGTTGTGAGAAACAAAAAGATGCAGCAAAGAATAGTAAAAGTGAAATTCTAAACTTCATCATAACGAAAACAACTAACTTCGTGATCATTGATCATTCCCGTGGCCTGCATATGAGCGTAAACCACGGTACTGCCCACGAATTTGAAGCCTCTTTTTTTAAGGTCTTTACTTATGGTATCAGAGAGTGGGGTATTGGCCGGGCCTTCAGTATAATTTTTGATTGTATTTTTAATGGGCTTATCATCAACAAAGCCCCAAATATAATTGCTGAAACTACCAAAATCTTCCTGAATCTTTATAAATGCAAGCGCATTACTTACCGTCGCCCTAACTTTTAGTTTATTCCGGATAATTCCTGCATCCTGCAATAAAGCTTCAATCTTTGACTCGGAATATTTTGAAATTTTTTTGTAGTCAAAATTATCAAAGGCTTTTCTAAAATTTTCCCGCTTTCTAAGAATGGTAATCCAACTTAGACCAGCTTGAAAAGTTTCCAAAACTAGAAATTCAAATAAGGTGTCATCATCCTTTACAGGAACACCCCATTCGTGGTCATGATATGCTTCGTAAATGTCATCACCTACACACCACCCGCACTTATGTTTTCCCATATTAATCGCTTTTCAAACTAAAGGTATGTAAGTTTTTTTATGAAATTACTACGAATGTCACTTATGTTACCAAAGGATTAAAATTTCGGTAGTAGTTTTGCTTTTTTAATTTAAATATGATGGAACCAATCGTTTTAGAGAATTTGGAAAAAACCACTAAAGAGGTGGTTCAAAAAGGAATATCGAAGGCAATGTCTTACAGGGATTATAGAATATTGGTCGATAAATTATCAGCCGAAGGTAGGTCTACCGGCCCTGAGCAGACTGATGTTTTGACGAACTACACTATCTTGAATCAAAGACGAATGAAACGTTTGGATAAAACACTGAAAATCTGTGATGAAGCAATCCAAAAAATCAATGGCTTTGACAAGAAAGTCACTTGGTTGGTTTTGACCGAAAGCTGGTGTGGTGATGCTGCCCAAACAATGCCGATGATGAACAAAGTGGCCGAGCTAAACGATAATATTTCCTTAAAAGTAATCTTGCGTGATGAAAATCTGGAAGTTATGAACCGTTTTTTGACCAATGATACCATGAGTATTCCAAAATTGGTTATGGTTGAAGACGCTACAGGAGATATACTGGGAGAATGGGGATCAAGACCTAAAACTGCAACCCAAATTGTAATCGATTACAAAAATGAGTTTGGTACGCTAACGTCTGAATTTAAAGAAGAACTGCAGGTTTGGTATAATAAGGACAAAGGACAGAGTACGCTAAGTGATCTTTTGGAGCTACTTGCTTTGGAATAAATAGGTTATCGTTCCTTTTTGGGATGATTTGGTTGAGGTATTGAATTTGGCTTTTAAAGCATACGCGATGGCATTGTCAACCAAACAACCATTTGACGTACCCGAGCTTTTTTGATTGAAACTGGCATCTGATACGTTTCCCACAGCATCAACAACGATATTGATGACCACTTTACCACCTTCAATACAAGTGTAAATTGGCGGGGGTAGTTCATAATTATTTCGCCCTACTAGCGAATAGGAAACAGATGTTTTTCTGGCTGCCAAATTATTGGTGCGTACCTCTTTTTGAGCTTCACGCTCGCCAAGTAGTTGCTTTTTCTCCTCCCTTTGTTTTGCCAATTCCTTTACCTTTGCAGCGTATTCAGAATCTTCACTTTTATAATCTGAATTCTCATCAGACTCATTGGCTGCTTTTTCCGCTAAAATTTCCTCAAGTGTTTTTAAGGGTTCAGGATTACCATAGCTGGGTTTAGCTGTTTCATTATAAGCCATATGGCTTTTTATTGGGTCCAGTTTCTGCAGCTCTTCCAACAATTTTTCCTCTTCCTTTATCAATTCCTCCAGTACTTCCTCGTCCAGAACCAATTCAACCACGTACTCATCTTCTTGTTGTTGTCCACCAAGATGAATATTATACAGACCTAACACCACTATCGACATGGAGAAGAATGTAATTAGTAATGACAATTGTTGGCGGCTGAGATTCATAGTGCTATAACCACTTTTTTTCTTAATTATTTTAATTTTTTGATGAAAAGGAATACAGTTCCCAATTTAGTGGGAATTTCCCCCATTTCCAAGCATCATTTCTCCGAAAACATTAGGATCCAGGGCTTTATTTACGTTGAAATCACCTATTTTGGTTCTTCTTAAGGCAGATAAATGACCTCCAGAATGTAGTGCTTTTCCAAAATCATGTGCCAAGGATCGAATATAAGTGCCTTTGCTGCATACCACTCTGAAATCAATTTCTGGTAAGTTAACATTGATAATTTCAAACTCTGAAATCGTTACCGATCGTTTTTTTATTTCGACCTCTTTGCCTTCCCGGGCATATTCATAAAGACGTTTTCCATCTTTTTTTAGTGCCGAAAATACTGGGGGAACTTGTTCTATGTTCCCAATAAAATTAGAAGTGGTTTCGTGGATCAACTGCTCTGTAATATGGTTTATGGGAAAGGTGTCATTAATTTCGGTTTCCAAATCAAAAGAGGGTGTAGTTGCTCCAAGGGTGATGGTGCCGGTATATTCTTTTATATGCCCTTGAAGGTCATTTATTTTTTTGGTGAATTTGCCCGTGCAAATAAGTAAAAGTCCCGTGGCCAATGGATCTAAGGTTCCTGCATGCCCAATTTTTATTTTTTTTAGATCAAATTTCTTGCGAATGGCCCATTTAAGTTTATTCACTGCTTGAAATGACGACCAACCCAAGGGTTTATCAATTAGAAGTATTTGTCCGTCTAAAAAATCTTCTTTGGAAAGTGAATTCATGGTAATGGATCTTTTGTGTTTCCCTCTTTATGAGGTACCGGCCTTTACCCCCACAAGCTATAACCGATTGCAATTAGCCCTACCAGTAAACAGTATATGGCAAAGTAAGTAAGTTTGCTCTTTTTTACCAGTTGTATCATCCAAGTACAGGCTGCCAACCCTGCAATAAAAGCTGCTATGAATCCGGCACCCATGGCAAAAGTATTTTCACTTTCAAAACTAAGTTCTCCGCTCATGATATCTTTGCCCATTTTACCTATTATCAGTGGTACAACCATCAAAAATGAAAAACGCGCAGCTTTTGTCTTGTCAACACCTAGCAGGACTGATGTCGATATGGTCGCTCCACTTCGGGAAATTCCCGGAAGCATGGCAATGGCTTGTGAAATACCGACTATAAATGCATTTTTATAGGATACCTTTCTATCTGTATCCTTTGCTCTATCAGCAAAATATAGGAGGATCGCTGTAATCAATAGCATAAAACCAACAAACCGTATATCACCACCGAAAAAAGCTTCTAATTGTGTTTCAAAAAACAGGCCGATTAATGTAGCTGGCACCATTGAAATGATGATTTTTAATGAAAATCGGGCTTCCTCATTCCATTTAAATTGAAAAAGTCCGCTTATTATCTCCCAAACATCTTTCCGGAATACAACAATTGTACTTAATGCTGTTGCAAAATGAAGTACTACTGTAAATAAAAGACTTTCTTCTGGGACTGAGGTGTTGCCTAAAATGGCTTTGCCCAGTTCTAAATGTCCACTAGATGATACTGGAAGAAATTCCGTGAGTCCTTGGATTATACCTAGGATTATTGCGTCTAAGGTCTCCAAATTACTTTCGATTCTTATGGGGATTCAACAAAATAGCATAAACCTCTATACCCAAACCAATCAATACCAGCGTTGGTGCCAATCGTATTCGGCGAAAATTGTAGATATCCTCATTAAAGACATTCGGGTCATCTCCACCACCACCACTCATTAAAATAAACCCTAAAGCGATAAATGCTATCCCTAGAAACATGAATATATAATTCCTCTTCTGGAATATAAACTCGGGTTTCGTTATTTGTCCGCTCGTATTTTTCTGCTTTTTGCCCATGCTGCAAATTTAATAATATAATTCGTCTGTCCTAAGATTCAAAAAGCGCTGTGTCGCAAAATAAGTGCTGATCAAAGAAATCAAGACCCCTAAAATGAAGACACCCACAAACAATATAATCAAAATGGTACCATCTTGAAAAAGATTCAATTCAGTAAAATTCTTATCCAGATAGAACAATACACCACCCAAAGCCAATAAAGCTATGACCGCTCCTAACATACCCAGTTTGATATTCGTCCAGATAAAAGGTCTGCGAATGAATATTTTTGTTGCCCCTACCATTTGCATGGTCTTTATAATAAATCGTTTTGAATAAATCGACAATCGAATCGAGCTATTGATGAGTAAAACAGCAATAAAAGTGAATATGGCACTGGCCACAAGAATCCAAAAACTAATTTTTTTCACATTATCGCTAAGCAGTCCAACCAAAGGCTTGTCGTAGCTAACTTCATCAACATAATTTTTTTTCGAGATTTCGGTAGCTATACCCTCAATTTGTTCTGGAGAAACATAATCGGCGTTCAATTGCACATCAATTGAATTTTTTAAGGGATTATATCCAAGAAAATCTATGAAGTTCTCGCCAATTTCCTCACTATGTTGTTCAGCTGCCTCCTCTTTGGAAACGTAAGAAGCAGTTTTGGTGTATTCGGCCATGGCCAAACTCTTCTGCAATTGGTCAACCTCTACTTCTTTGGCATTTTCCTTTAAAAATACCGAGATGGTAATCTGCTCTTTAAAATGATCAGCCATTTTTTTGGTGTTCAACACCAATAATCCCAAAATACCAAGCAGAAAAAGGACCAATCCTATGCTTAAAACCACTGAAAAGTAGGAAGAAATCAACTTTCGTTTTTGATAGTTTTCAAAAGATTTGCTCATGGGTAGGATACTTCAATATGTAAAAATAGGAAAGTAAATTGAATAAACTTATTTTTGCGCGGTATAGTAAAGATAGGGATATAATGCATTACAATTTCAACGAAATTGAGGCCAAATGGCAAAAATATTGGGCAGATAACCAAACGTTCAAAGCAGAAAACAAGTCTGATAAGGAAAAGTTTTATGTCTTGGACATGTTCCCCTATCCTTCGGGAGCAGGACTGCATGTTGGGCATCCTTTAGGCTATATTGCCAGCGATATCTATGCACGTTATAAACGACATAAAGGATTCAATGTATTACATCCTATGGGATATGACTCCTTTGGTTTGCCTGCTGAACAATATGCAATTCAAACTGGGCAACATCCTGCAATCACTACTGAGACCAATATCAATAGGTATCGGGAACAATTGGATAAAATAGGTTTCTCTTTTGATTGGAGCCGCGAAGTAAGGACATCAAACCCGAATTATTACAAGTGGACACAATGGATATTCATTCAGTTGTTCAATTCGTGGTATAATATAGATTCGGACAAGGCCGAGGATATTGAAACTTTGATTGCCCTATTTGAAAAAGATGGTAATTCAAAGGTAAATGCCGTTAACGATGAAATTGTTACACTATTTTCAGCTGCTGAATGGAATACGTTTTCAAACAAAAGAAAACAAGAAATATTATTGCAATATAGGTTAACCTATTTGGCAGAAACCGAAGTCAATTGGTGTCCAGCACTTGGCACAGTATTGGCCAATGATGAAATCGTAAACGGAGTATCGGAACGTGGTGGCCACCCTGTGGTTCGAAAAAAGATGACACAGTGGAGTATGCGGATCACGGCCTATGCACAGCGATTGTTGGATGGATTGGACAGGATAGATTGGCCTCAACCCTTGAAAGATTCCCAAACCAATTGGATTGGACGTTCTGAAGGTGCTACGGTTGAATTCAATATTCAGAATTCAGAATTCAAAATTCCAGTATTCACCACGCGACCTGATACGATCTTTGGGGCTAGTTTTATGACTTTGGCCCCAGAACACGAATTGGTGGCCAAAATAACAACAGCAGGGCAAAAAGCTGAGGTGGATGCTTATGTTGAAGCTACGGCCAAACGTTCTGAACGCGACCGTATGGCAGATGTGAAGTCGATTTCAGGGGTATTTACAGGCGCTTATGCTGAACACCCTTTTACCAAAGAACCGATTCCTATTTGGATAGGGGATTATGTGTTGGCCGGCTATGGTACGGGTGCGGTCATGTCTGTTCCTTGTGGAGATCAGCGCGATTACGATTTCGCCAAACATTTTAATATTCCAATTCCAAATATTTTTGAAGGAGTCGATATTTCAGAGGAGGCGTTTGCAGATAAGGAAAAAACCATAGTTGCAAATTCAGATTTCCTAAACGGATTATCGTATAAAAAAGCGGTAAAAAGGGTCATTTTTGAATTGGAGCAATTAGATCAAGGTGAAGGTAAAATCAATTACCGCTTGCGTGATGCTGTTTTTAGTCGGCAACGTTATTGGGGAGAACCATTCCCGGTATATTATGTTGAAGGCATGCCACAGATGATCAATTTGGAGCATCTTCCTATTAAACTACCGGAAGTTGAAAAGTACTTGCCAACTGAAACTGGAGAACCACCGTTGGGGAATGCTACGGTTTGGGCATGGGACGTTAAAGAGTCAGTAGTAGTCAGTAATCAGATGATAGACCAAAAAAATGTCTTTCCTCTTGAATTGAATACTATGCCTGGTTGGGCAGGGAGTTCCCAATACTTTAACCGATATATGGATTCTCGGAATGACGATGAAATCTTTTCACAAAACGCGATTAAATATTGGCAGGATGTTGACTTGTACATTGGTGGCAGCGAACATGCCACTGGGCATTTGTTGTATTCCCGTTTTTGGCAAAAGTTTATGTTCGACAAGGGCTTGGTGCCCAAGGATGAATATGCAAAAAAGTTGATAAACCAAGGGATGATTACGGGGACAAGCGCATTTGTTTATCGATGGGAATATGGCCTTCGGGATAAAGATGTGAAAAGGCATTCAATATTAGTTTCGAAGAAAATAATTGAAAATTCAATTCATAATCAAACAATGCTCATTAATGTTTTACCAAAGGGCATTACACAATTAATTGAGCAACAGGGAATGTTAATGAGTTCAAATACTCAATGGAGTCATTTTACACCCATTCATGCAGATGTTTCTTTTATAAATGCTTCAGATGAATTGGATATTGCTGCTTTTTGGAAATGGAAGCCTGTATTAAAAAAAGCCACTTTTATAGGGGAACATGGCGAGATAATTGAAAATGGAAATGACATCTACGTAGTGAATAGGGAAGTAGAAAAAATGTCCAAATCAAAATACAATGTTGTGAGTCCGGATAGTATTTGTGAGGAATATGGTGCCGACTCTTTGCGTCTGTATGAAATGTTCCTTGGGCCCTTGGAGCAGTCCAAACC
>JAAETN010000498.1 GCA_024228355.1 Maribacter sp.
AGGAAGCGACACGAAAGAAACGCCGTCCGAATGCATCCACATACCGGGTGCCGTACCGTTGGCATTGTGCAATATTGTAGCTTTCGATGGCACCATTGCCTGCTGTCTGTTCACATCGGTAATGGGCGTTGAAACGAAACTCGCGAATAATTTCTCAATGTGTTGTAAAACAGCCTCGTTTTTCACTAACTTATCATTGAAAAACTCGCAAAACGTACGTTTGGTAATATCATCTTTGGTAGGTCCCAAACCGCCCGTTACAATAATTATTTGTGCTCTTGATCTAGCCTCCTCCAAAGCAGCAAGAATATGCTTACGCTCGTCTTGCACAGTAGAGATTTGATAAACCGATATGCCAATTTTATTGAGTTCCTTGGCAATGAACGCGGAATTGGTATCAAGTATCTGACCAATGAGAATCTCATCGCCAATGGTAATGATCTCGGCAAACATTATAGGTCAAAATCCTTTTTAAGCTCTGAAACCACTTGATGAATGTCCTTTTTTAAAACTGGGAATAGGTCTCGGATTTCATTCATATTTGCTTCTTTTTTACCCAAGGTTTCTAATTGAAGTGCCGTCGCCCTAGTCTGCTCCATACCCAATAAATCAACATTGGGCTTTATTTTATGTGCCAATTGATACACCTGTTCATGGTTTTGCTGCTCCAATGCATTCTCAAGTCCCTCAAGGTCTTGGGGTACTTCTTCCAAGAAGACCGATATTACTGAATTGATGAATTCCTCATCCCCATCGGCCATTTCATTTATTTTATCAAGATTGTATATCATTATTTAATGTTTACTGAAAAAAGTTCTTGTCCTTCTAACTTACCCGAAAGATAGTCATTTGCTACAATCTGACCAACCCCAGCTGGAGTACCTGTAAATATTATGTCGCCTTTTTTTAGGGTGAAAAATTTGGAGATATAAGCAATAAGTTCATCTATTTTCCAAAGCATAAAACTGGTATTGCCTTCTTGAACAAGTTCATTGTTTTTTAGTAAGGAAAAACTGAGATTATTCAAATCCTTAAAGTTGGATTTCGGAAGCCATTTACCTATTATTGCTGAGCCATCAAAACCTTTTGCCTTTTCCCATGGCAATCCTTTATTTTTCAATTCAGATTGAAGGTCCCTTGCGGTAAAATCAATTCCTAAACCAACCTCTTCGTAGTATTTATATGCAAAGTGTTCATTAATATGTTTACCCACTTTACAGATTTTAACCAAAACCTCAACCTCATAATGCACGTCCCGGGTAAAGTCAGGGATGTAGAAATCCTGTTCTTTTGGTAATAACGAAGAGTCAGGTTTAATAAATACCACCGGCTCTTTGGGTCGTTCATTTTCCAATTCCTCAATATGGGCAGTGTAATTTCTGCCGATGCAAATAATCTTCATAATTAGCTTACTCCTTCAATAATTTTAAACTTATAGCTGGGATTAAATTTTCCGAATTGTCCTTCGATTTCACTTTAAAATCCGTCCATTCTCCCATACCATAGACCACGGTCTTTAAATTCTGGTTTTTATTATATACGGCCCCAAAAGTGGGTGCAAATCTATCTTCGACCATTTTCTTTTTGGTAATTGGATGCTCAAACGTATTCCGACACCAATTATAGGGTACAAATAACCATTCTACACCAATAAATATACCATTTTCAGGAATTTTTAAATTTAGGGCAAGAAGTAAAAAAATAAGCAGAATAAATCGCATTTACCCCAGCTTGTTGTTTAGTCTACTCAATTTGATCTGTGTCAATACCTTTTTCGTATATAGGGGAAAATCGGCATTAAGGATCCAACCAAAATATCCTGGTTCCTTATCCAAAACTTCAAGGACTTTGCGTCCCTTATGTTTACCAAAGGCAAATATTTCTTCCTCCTCTTCATCCACAGCAATAAAGCCAGCAAAGTCAACGGTTTTTTTATGGGTAGAAAATTCGGCCAATTTTTTAATGTTATTTTCCAATTCCGGATAACGGTCCAATTGTGAAAGCAATACCTCATAAGTAGCAATTGTGTCAGCCTCAGCACTATGGGCATCAGTAAGGTCTTTATCACAATAAAACTTGTAGGCGGCCTCAAGGGTCCTTTTTTCCATTTTATGGAAGATGGTCTGAACATCCACGGAAACCATATTTTTCATATCAAAATCAATATCGGCACGAAGCATTTCTTCAGCCAACAATGGAATGTCAAAACGATTGGAATTAAAGCCCCCTAAATCGCTATCTTTTATCATATTGTATATCTTCTTGGATAACATTTTGAAAGTGGGCTCATTGGCCACTTTTTCGTTAGAAATTCCGTGAATAGCAACAACCTCAGCCGGAATTTCCTTTTCAGGATTCACTAACCATGTTTTACTCTCCTTATTTCCGTTGGGATAAATCTTTAGAATAGATATTTCCACAATCCTATCCTGGGCGACATTCGTTCCTGTGGTCTCCAAATCGAAAAAGCAAATTGGTCTCGTCAGTTTTAACTCCATATCTCCTAATGTTTAAACAAAGATAAGTCTTAGAAAACTTTAACGAAATGAATAATTCCTTTTATTGGGCGAGTGATTTCTCTTAGAATTAATCTTGAATTCCGGGCTTCAAAAAGAATCGGGATATATGGCTATAATCGTGTATTGATAATATTATTGAAGGCCGACCCAAATGTATAGCTGATCCCTACCCTAAAACCGGTTTCGAAATCGGTAGCAATTTGTTTTTGTTGCAAAAGAACATCTTCTATGGAAGCTGAACCGGCTGGAAGGTTTATCTGATCTCGAATCAATTCCAGTGCTCCAGAAAAACGTACGGCAAGTCCTTTAAACACACGCACAGATACACTACCATTGAATTGTACTCGGTTCTTCGAAAAATCATTCAAGAATGATGAAGCCCTAAGACGCGAATAAAGATTTCCCCAAGGTTGCCTAAACCGTGCTTGAACATCTAAAGAATGATTGTAAATGGTCTCTTCATCTTCACCGAATATAGTGGTTTCAATGTAGTTGTTATACACATATCCTATTTTATATGCAAAAACTATTTCCCTTCTCAACACTTCGCGATAAGGAAAAATATTGTACTCAATCGCTGGTGTAAGACTAGTGGCCATATTCAAATTAGTATAGGTATCATGTCTCGCTCCTCCAAAAATACCCACTGACCAATGGTCTGATAAACTACGTACGATACTACCGTACCCGAAATACCTTTCTCTTTTACTCACAAATTCCTCATCATCCCTTAAAAACTTGCTATTGGCAAGGTTCATTTGAATATCGGCACGAATCCTCCATTTTTCAGTTACCCTGTCACTCTCAAATCCTATTTCATATTCAAATTCCTTACGACTTGCCTCTTTGTCCAATTCGGCTTCGCCATATACTTCAAAAATCCAATTGTTCCAGGGGTCTTCAAAATTTATATCCTGTCTTTCGGCCAAACCCTCATCAGAAATTTTATAGGTGATTTTGTCCGACAAATTAGATTCAATCATATATTTGAGAAGTCCGTTTTTAACAGTCTCCAATAGCCCTTTACGAATATCATCGGATGTCATATTAACATTTGAGTCATAAGTAAGTTCTTGTGCAATACCTTCATAACTTCTTACACCCTTAAAGTCTAATTTATAAGTACGCCCACCACTACCATTGGCTATGTCATATACCATTAAAACTACATTTGCCAAACCTTGATCACGAACATGATTCACAAAATTAATTTCTTGGCGTAGGTAACTCTTCTCACAACGGCATTCAATAAAAAGTTTAATGGGTTCTTTTTGCTGGGAGAACAATAATGAGTTGAATAAAAGAAAAAGAGTGAAAAGTACTTTCCTAAAGGAAAGAATATGGTATATCATCGATAAAGGCTTATTTAAAATATAAACCCACAAAGATAATCGTAATCAAAACCTTATACCAGAAGATATGCCAAAACCATTTGTAACTGGTAAAATTTGTTGTGAATATGGTAAAATAGAGCTAAACTTCCCGATTCACATCCCAAGCCTCAAGGTAATCGGCAATGGTTTTTGCGAACATACTGCCAAGCGCCCCATTAACCACCCTATGGTCATAGCTATGCGAAATATACATTTTACTTCGAATACCAATAAAATCACCTTCGCTGGTCTCTATAACAGCAGGGATTTTGCGAATAGCACCTAAAGCCAAAATACCTGCCTGTGGTTGGTTGATAATAGGGGTTCCGAAAACGCTACCAAAGGTACCAATATTGGTAACCGTATAGGTTCCATCTTGAATTTCATCAGGTTTAAGTTGGTTGCTCCTTGAACGTTCTGCAAGATCATTAACAACTTTGGCCATACCGACCAAATTCAATTGATCGGCATTTTTAATTACGGGAACAATCAAATTACCATCTGGCAAGGCTGCCGCCATTCCAATATTAATGTTCTTTTTCTTTATTACCGTATCCCCGTCAACTGAAATATTCATCATTGGATATTTCTTTAGGGCCTTTGCTACGGCTTCCATAAAAATGGGGGTAAATGTCAATTTTTCACCTTCAGATTTGAAAAATGAATCCTTCATTTTGTTTCTCCATTTCACAATGTTTGTGACATCAACCTCAATGAAACTTTGCACATGTGCCGAAGTTGAAACACTATCTACCATATGCTTGGCGATGAGTTTGCCCATTCGGGTCATTTCGATAACTTCATCACCACCAGATGCAACTACCCTTGTGGCCTGTGGCTTATCTATGACTGGCATTTCAACCTCTTCTACAACTTGCGGTTCCTGTTTTTCTACAGTATCATGGACCATAGAAATCCCTGAGGACTGCCTTGTAGCTACATATGCCAAAATATCGGCCTTGGTGACCCTACCTTCGTTGCCTGTACCATTTATACCATCCAATTCTGTAGCAGAAATTCCTTCCTGCCTGGCAATATTCTTCACTAAAGGTGAATAAAACCGCTCAGTAGAACCAAAATCCTGAGTAGGTACACTAACCGTATCTTTGGCCACTTCAACAGTTTCAGTAACTGAAGCCATTACCTCCTCGGAAACATCGGGCATGTCATTCGTCATCAGCTCTGATTCAAGAGCGTCATTAGCCGCTCCATTAATTTCAATCACGGCAACGGTATCCCCGACTTTTATAATATCATCAACATTGAAAAGCCTTTCAATCAGGACCCCGTCAACTTCGCTCGGGACTTCTGAGTCTACCTTGTCAGTAGCAATTTCAAATACTGCCTCGTCCATTTCAATAGTATCACCAACTTCTTTCAACCAAGAGGTCAATGTTGCTTCAGCAACACTTTCTCCCATTCGTGGTAATTTTAGTTCAAATTTTGACATATTGTTAATTTGTAAGCTCTTTTAGATAGATAGTTTGCAAAATTAATAAATAATAAAGCTATTTTCTAATATTATTGTATTTCTAATTTGCCTTTAATGAATTTTCAAAAGGAATCCTATTCAGGATACTTCTACCCAATGTAACCTCATCTGCATACTCCAATTCATCGCCAATAGAAATACCACGTGCAATGGTTGATGTTTTGATTTCCAATCCTTCCAATTGTTTATAAATATAAAAATTGGTGGTATCACCTTCCATTGTAGAGCTCAAAGCGAAAATCAGCTCCTTTATTTTTCCATTCTTGGCTTTATTGACCAAAGACGAAATTGTCAATTCTTGGGGGCCAACACCCTCCATGGGAGAAATCTTTCCGCCTAAAACATGATAAAGTCCATTAAATTGACCCGTGTTTTCAATCGCCATAACGTCACGAATATCCTCTACCACACAAACCAAACTTTCATCTCTCTTTGGGTTGGTGCAGATTTCACAGAGTTCAACATCGGATATGTTATGACACTGTGCGCAGAAATTGACTGAATTTCTTAAATCCTCCAGAGCAGATGATAATCTGACGGTCTGACCACTAGGTTGCTTTAGTAGATGAAGCACCAACCTTAATGCAGTTCGTTTTCCTATACCCGGCAATTGCGACATCTCATGTACCGCATTCTCCAATAACTTTGACGAAAAATCCATTTAGACAAAATTACACACTATTTTTTCTTTTTGTACTTTGCGTTTGAAATTTATTTCTATGACAGCCACCCATATTCTGCTCTTGATCGGGGCCTATTTCATACTACTTTTATTAATATCTTATTTCACTGGGAAAAATGATTCCAATGCCGATTTTTTCAAGGCGGGAAAGCAATCACCATGGTATTTGGTGGCATTTGGAATGGTTGGAGCTTCATTATCCGGTGTAACTTTTATATCGGTGCCTGGTTGGGTCGAAGCTTCTGAATTCAGTTATATGCAGGTTGTCTTAGGTTATTTATTGGGCTATCTGGTAACGGCTTATGTTCTTTTGCCCATATATTACAAGCAAAATGTCACCTCAATTTATGAATATCTAGACGATCGTTTTGGATTTGTCAGTTATAAGGTTGGTGCGATTTCATTTTTCGTCTCGCGGGTTCTTGGAGCTTCCTTTAGGTTATTCCTAGTGGCCATTGTTTTACAACAGTTTGTTTTTGATACCTGGAATGTTCCGTTTGAAGTTACCGTGACTTTATCAATACTGCTTATATGGATCTACACCTTTAAAGGTGGGATTAAAACAATTGTTTGGACGGATACTTTACAGACACTCTTTATGCTCATCTCTGTCGGACTTTCCATCTATTTTATTTTGGAACAATTGGATTGGAGTTTTGCAGATTTTTTGGCTTCCAATGAATTCAAACAATACAATAAAGTTCTATTCATTGATGATTTTACGGACAGCAAACACTTATTAAAATCGTTCTTAGGAGGTATGTTTGTAACCATTTGCATGACAGGCTTAGATCAAGATATGATGCAGAAGAACCTTACTTGCAAAACCTTGAAAGACTCACAAAAGAATATGGTGAGTTTTAGTATTGTACTGGTCGTCGTCACTTTTGTCTTTATGCTTTTAGGGGCATTGCTTTTCATTTATGCAGAGAAATTTGAAATTCCGATCCCATTAATGGATGGTAAGCCTAAATCAGATCTTTTATTCCCTGAGATTGCCTTGAATAGTGGGTTGGGAATGACTGTGGCCATTACGTTTTTATTAGGCCTTATAGCTGCTGCCTACAGCAGTGCCGATAGTGCTTTAACTTCTTTGACCACATCTTTTTGTGTTGACTTTTTGGGTATTGGGAAAAAGCCAGAAGCTAAACGAAAAAAAATTCGTAAAGCCACACATGTAGGTATGAGCCTATTATTGATTCTAGTGGTTATCGCCTTTAAACATATCTTGGACACCAATGTCATAGATGGACTATTGAAAGTAGCATCATATACCTATGGGCCTTTATTGGGATTGTTCGCTTTTGGTATTTTCACAAATTACAAGGTGAAGGACAATTATGTCTGGATTGTGGCCATATTATCTGTCCTAATAAGTTTCATCCTGGGCAAATTACCTCCGGAAAATTTAGGGGGATATGTCTTCGGTTATGAATTGCTTCCTTTAAACGGGCTGATAACCTTTATTGGTCTGTTACTAATAAGGAAAAAGTAACGAAGAAATCTTCTACATCTAATTGCTATTAGTAGAAATTGTCTTAAAGAGAGTCAGGTTGACGGACTACTTTAAAGTAAGATTATCCTTATTGAAGTATATTCTTATGGTTTTTCGATGTTAATTCGATTAAAATCGAATTTCCAGAAGTTTAAGGCAAGCTTTGGAAGTATAAAATTGGAAGAAATCTTTAGTATTGATTGGTTGCCAATAAGACCAAAGTACAGGCTTTGACGACATCGACACCATTTTCCTCGAGTATCCCGTAAAATTCAGGATTTTCAGTTCCAGGATTAAATATTACCCTCTCAGGTTGTAGGTTTATGATGTCATTATAAGAGAATTTCTGTCTTTTTGGATTTAAATACAACGTAATCGTATGTATATTTTGGATATTGTCTAAATTGGTACTAATTTGGACCCCGTGTATTACTCCTACTTGTAATCCGTATGCTTTCGTGGCGATTCCTTTTTCCACAAGCCGTTTTATTGCGATATTACTGTAGCGATTTGGTTTTACAGAAGCCCCAAAAACAAGAGTGTCTTTCATTTGTTAAAGTTATTCGACAAATGTAATTTTTTATGAAATACACGTCTTTATAGGTATTACAACAAAGATTTGTCCTTATTGAAACAATATAAAGGTCGTTGGTAACGCTATATGTTTATAGTTAATGGTTAGTGTTTAGTATAGCCTATCAGCGAAAGGAACCCTGACGGTAACGTCAGGGTTTTATGCTTTTAAAAACAACCCCATAAAATTAAACTTTGGCCCAAAGTAAACTTCCTAACATTCTAAGCCAATTTGCATTTTTAGCATTTCGAAAAGGAATGTTAAAATTCTGATTATTGGTAACAATGTGCATATTTCATCGTCCATTATATTGGAGAATACGTCTTAAGCCTTACAACAAAAGAATAGGACCTTAATACGAATAACTTTCATACTATAAACGATTAAAAATAATTGACAATATGGATTAGGATGATGGTTGGTTGGTCCTTACCATAACATTGTCAATTAAGAAACCCTGACGAATTTCGTCAGGGTTTTATTTTTATTAATGATCACTATACTACCATCTGATAATGACACTACCCCAGGTGAAACCGCTTCCAAAAGCAGCTAGTACGACCAGGTCGCCTTCTTTAACCTTTCCTTGTTCCCAAGCTTCTGTCAGAGCAATAGGTATTGAAGCTGCAGTGGTATTCCCATACCTCATAATATTATTGAAAACCTTATCATTATCCAATCCAAATTTTCGCTGAATAAATTGTGAAATTCTTAAATTGGCTTGGTGTGGTATCAGTAAATCAATGTCTTCTATTGCTAGATTATTGGCTATTAACCCTTCCATAATCACTTCGCTAAATCTTACAACAGCATTTTTAAATACAAACTGCCCATTCATATATGGGTAATATGAAACATCAGAGGGGTCATTCTCCTTTATAATATCGGTTACCCATCTTGTGCCCATGCCAGGTGATATCAATGAAAGCTCCTCAGCATGTTGCCCTTCAGAATGTAAATGGGTTGAAAGCACTCCCTTTGTAGTGTCTTCTTCTCGTGACAATATTGCGGCTCCTGCTCCATCGCCAAAAATAACGGTAACCCCTCTTCCACGTGTAGTAAAATCGAGACCGGTTGAGTGAACCTCAGAACCAATTACCAGCACATTTTTGTACATACCTGTCTTAATATATTGATCCGCTACAGAAAGACCGTATACAAAACCAGAGCATTGGTTTCTAACATCAATGGCGCCAACTGTTTTAATGCCCAGTTCTCGCTGTACTAAAACACCTGGTCCAGGAAAATAATAATCAGGGCTAAGGGTCGCAAAAACAATGAAGTCAATATCATCTTTATCTATCCCTGCCCTATCAATGGCTATTTTGGCAGCCTTAACACCCATGGTCATGGTTGTATCCTCTCCTTTAATGACATGTCGCCGTTCTTTGATACCGGTACGTTCCTGTATCCATTCATCATTAGTATCCATTACCTTGGATAGGTCATCATTGGTAACAACATTTTCCGGAACAAAATACCCCAGACCTGTTATTTTCGAATTAAACATTTTATAATCTGATTAGATTTACGAATAAACTTAACAATAATTAGATATGCAATGTAGTGATTGCTATGCTTTATTTCACAAATCAAATAGCGATAAAATAAAAAAAAAGGGATTGAAACTTTAAGAATTGTCATGAACCTTCATCCCCAGAACTTCCTTCAAACAAAAACGTGCCTTCAAAGAAAGCACGTTTTCTAACAACCTAACCACTAAAAAATAGTAGTAACTGGAACAATTCAGACTTTTTCATAGCAAATTTATTCCCAGTCAGGACAAATATACAAATTGTTTAATGTTTTATCTCTTTTATTAAACAATAATATTTGTTAAAGTTCTCAAAGGCTAACTTGTAATTGAAATTGTGTCAGTTTGTCATTCAAAACAACTATGGTATTTTTTTTGACTGTCAAGTTCTATAATTCATAAAAATCAAATAAAATGGCTACAGGCAAAATCAATGTTTCAGTAGATAACATATTTCCACTAATAAAAAAGTTTCTTTACAGTGATCATGAAATCTTTCTACGTGAACTTATCTCAAACGCAACAGATGCAACATTAAAACTTAAGCACATAACTTCCATTGGGGAGGCCAAAATCGAATATGGCGACCCAATGATCGAAGTTAAGGCCGACAAAGAGGGGAAAAAACTTCATATTATCGACCAAGGTATTGGTATGACAGAAGATGAAGTTAAAAAATACATCAACGAAGTTGCCTTTTCAGGAGCTGAAGAATTCTTGGATAAATACAAGGATGCCGAAAAAGATGCTGGAATCATCGGCCATTTTGGGCTTGGATTTTATTCCTCGTTTATGGTGGCCGAAAAAGTTGAGATTATCTCCAAAAGTTATAAGGACGAACCGGCCGTACATTGGTCTTGCGATGGTACCCCAAAATTTAGTATAAAAAAGGGCAAAAAAACAGATAGGGGCACCGAAATCATTCTTCACATCGCAGATGATGAGCAAGAATTTCTTGAGGACCACCGCATTAGCGAATTGTTGGGCAAATACAATAAGTTTATGCCGATACCCATAAAGTTCGGAACGAAAACAGAAACATTACCAAAACCCGAAGGGGCAAAAGAAGAAGATCCTGCACCTACCCAAGAAGTTGACAATATCATAAACAATCCTAACCCAGCTTGGACCAAACAACCAACTGACCTTAAGGATGAAGACTATAAGAACTTTTATAGGGAACTCTACCCTATGCAGTTCGAGGAACCTTTGTTCAATATCCATTTGAATGTAGATTATCCTTTTAACCTAACAGGGATTCTCTATTTTCCAAAATTGAGTAATGATTTAAATATTCAAAAAGATAGAATCCAACTTTTCCAAAACCAAGTTTTCGTAACTGACAACGTTGAAGGTATTGTTCCTGAATTCTTGACGATGCTGAGAGGTGTAATTGATTCACCTGATATTCCTTTGAATGTATCGCGTTCCTATTTACAGGCAGATGGTGCGGTCAAGAAAATAGCATCTTATATTACACGTAAGGTTGCCGATAAATTAAATTCCATATTCAAAAATAGTAGGGAGGAATTTGAGGCAAAATGGAATGATATTAAAATCGTTATTGAATACGGAATGCTTTCTGAGGAAAAATTCTTTGAAAAAGCTGACAAATTTGCACTTTATCCAACTGTTGACGGCAAATTCTACACTTTTGAGGAATTACAGGAAAACTTAAAGGAAAACCAAACTGACAAGGATGATAAATTGGTAGTGCTCTATGCATCTGACAAGGAATCACAGCATAGTTATATTGAAGCTGCAAAAGCCAAGGGTTATGAGGTTCTGTTAATGGATTCCCCTATTATTGCCCATTTAATGCAAAAGTTGGAGACCTCAAAGGAGAATCTTTCTTTTGCCAGGGTTGATGCAGATCATTTAGATAACCTCATCAAGAAAGATGACACTCAGATTTCTAAATTGTCGGATGAAGAAAAAGAGCAACTTAAAACCAACTTGGAAGAAGTAATCACCGATAAGAGCTATACCATACAAATGGAAGCGATGGACAGCAATGCATCACCTTTTATGATTACGGAACCGGAATTCATGCGCAGAATGAAAGAGATGCAGCAAACAGGCGGTGGAGGTGGAATGTTCGGAATGGGCGGCATGCCCGAGATGTATAACCTTGTCGTAAATACCAATCACCAATTGGTCGGTGAAATATTGAGTACAAAGACAGCCAAGAAACGTGAACGTTTAATCAACCAATCTTTGGATCTGGCACGGTTATCCAAAGGATTATTGAAGGGTGAAGAACTAACGAACTTCATTAAGCGTAGTTATGAAATGGTCAAGTAAATTATTTTCTTACCAACTAATGACTCCAATTCTTTTTGTTATGGATTAATCTAAATCCGGTATAGTATAGTTGGTTACATTCGGGAGGAACACATTGATCATAACCCTTAAGCCAGCTTAATCTCAATTAATTGGAAAGCATATAGATTCAAAAGCAGGTTATAATATCCTGCTTTTGTTTTTAATTGTAAAAAAGCTATAATTCTATTTGCTATACATCGAGAGGATATTGTTTAAAATACTTTCTTTTACCTTAAAAGCAGTGCCGTGCCTAGTTCCTTTAGGAAAGTTAATTTTATCAGAAATATCTGTCCATTTTCTTAAATCAGAAGATACTACAGCTCCCATCCTGTGTTTCGTATACATATCAAAATAAATAATCCATTCGTTGCTTTTCTTGATGGCAGTCGGTCCTTCCACCCAACTAATACTTATGGGTTCGGAGGCTTGTGAATAATTACCTGTAAGTATATTGCTTGTCGCAATCCTTATGTTTTTTTCAGCTTTTGGGAGTAATGATTCATCTTTTAAAAACATAATATAGGATTTATCATCTTTCATTATAGTTGCATCAATTACATTAAAACCCTTATCATATAAAATTTTAGTATCGCTGAAATCGATAAAATCCTTTGTGGTTGTATAGTACATTCTATGATTATATCCATTATCTCCCAAAGAATCGGTTTCGGGAAACCTTCCCGGAATTGTTGTAGCCCAATTTATTAAATATTCATTGGTGTCCTCATCATAGAACAACTCAGGTGCCCAACAGTTTCTTGCATCTGGTTCGTGATGCATAACCGGAATGTACTTCTGTTCAGACCAATGAATTAAATCTGTGGAGTTGGCATAACCAATGCCTTTCTCATTCCAACTTACAGTCCATACCATATGGAATTTATTATCACCACCTTTAACAATACATGGATCACGCATCAATTTATCTTTACCTACTTCTGGGGCTAAAAAAGATTCGTTATTATTAAGTGCAGTCCAGTTTAAACCATCTTCACTTGTAGCCAGATGTAAGCCATCTTCTCCATTTCCTTTAAAAAAAGAAAAAAGATATACCTCTGATTCTTTTTTTGCGCATCCCAATAGGGTTATTAGGATTAATGTAATAAATGGATATTTGTACATCGATCTTACTTATTATATTTCTATTCCTCTATGTTCTGTACATCCAATGTTTTATTGTTGAGAAAACTTGTTTACCGTAATTCGCTTTAGTGCATTGCTTTGAACAGCCCAAATATGTAAATTTCCTTCCTTGTCAACTTGTAACCCGGTAGCAGTACCAAAATCAACACCTTTTATACCGTTAAAGGTTTTGGTAAGGACTTTCTTCATTAAAGGAACAAAGGTTCCTAGCTTACTAACTAGAATTAAATCTGTATAACCAACCCCATCTTTTTTGTAAAAACCTATTGCATAGATATCCTTTTCATCCTTAATAAGATTGATCGATTGATAGCCCGCCCATCCCTCAGGAACTGCAAAGCTCACGAGCATTTTTTGTTCACTCTTTTCAGGATCAATGCAATAGAAGTCCCAGTTGCGACTATCCCAATTACCAACTACCATCAGATAATCATCAACCATTCTTAATAACCCTGTAGCTCCTGCGGTTTGCAGTTTTGCCTCACCCTTTCTATTGATAATAACATTTGGGTGAGCCTTATAAAGGTTACCATTGCGGTAATTGTATAAACATACTTTTGAAGTTATCTTTGAATAATTATCTTCAATGCCTACTGCCAAATACGGTTCACTAATTTGAATGCCCCCTGCATGTCTGTAAGGTTCGTGCATTAAGTTTATTAAGGTATCTGTTTTCTTTGTTGGCAAATCTGCTTGTAAAATATAGGCTGTGGTAAGCGAGCTTCCAGAAATAAGAATCTTTTCAGTTCCATTAATATCAATCACCTGTACGCCCTGCAGATGTCCTCCTTCAGTGGGTACTTTAATCTTATTCTTAATAAGGGTAAATTCCGGTTTAGAGCTCAGTGCTTCAAAGGCCTCGGGTACATTTCTGACCTGCTGACCAAAGCTTAAAACAGGATGAAACCATAGATTAGCAATCAGAAAAGATCCGATAATTAGATTCAATCTCATAGGTGACTATTAAAAGTTTGATGTGCTGTTATATCAATGCATTAAATACGTTTATACCTTCATAAAATTTCTGTTTGATCCATCATTTAAAAAATCACATTCACCAATTACCCTTAATGTAGCATTTTAACAAACGTAATTACGTGAAGTGTTAATCCCCTATAAATTCAAATTTCGCCCCTATCTTTGTTTTGTCCACTCCAATATTCAATAATTTGGCGATGGAAGCCGCAATTTGATTAGTATACAATTGTTCTTTCTCCCTGACTTCCCCCATTGGACTTATCCCTTTTCCAAAGACAATTACCCAAACCTCATCAGCCCCTTCAATGTCTTTTCCATGGTCTCTCCAAGTATCAAGAGGTATAGTTCCCCTTCCATGGTCAGTGGTAATAATGAATGTAGTATTTCCTTTATAGTATGAATCGTTTTCAACAAAGTCCCACAATTCCTTTATAAAGGAATCAGTTGTATGGGCAGATTTCAAGTAGGCTTCATAATTGCCTTCATGTGCAAAATCATCAGTTTCGCCATAGGCAATATAAACAAGGTTTGGATTTTTTCTTTGCATGTACTCCAATGCATAATGATGGGTAAAAGCATCGAGTCGTACTGAGCCCCAAGGACTTGGAATTTTCAGTTGTAGCTCATTCAAGAACTTTTCTCTATCGGTCAGATTATTTGCCTCAGCATTTCTAAACCCTGCATTCACCTGAATACCTGAACGTTCTTCATTTATGATAAACGGAAAAACGTCCCAACTTCCAAAAGCCGCGGCCTTTCCATTGTATTCAGGAAGACTATTGGCAAGTTCTAATATGGTCTTGTTGGGATTGCTTATTTTGTCGTTACTATTTATTCTTTGATCATCGGCTTTTCCAGTTAATATTTCACTGTACCCTGGATAAGAAAACCAATGTTTATTGGTAAGGTTCATTTTACTGCCAACCAATCTATTACCGTGTAATTGGCCCATTTCCTCGATGGAATTCCAAACAAAAGGCATTAATTTCTTTCTCCTAGTATCAGTAGTCTCGTCCCAAAACAATTCTTTTAACTGCTCTTGATGTTCCACATAGAGATCATTAGATATGAGGTCTCTGTCTGCTCCGTTGAAAAGTTCTTGCCATCGAAAACCATCTAGGGTAATTAAGACAATTTTCGGGGTATTATCAGTTTGCGCATTTAGTCTCGGCATTGATGTTGAGAACAATACTACTGCGAAAAAGAAAAGCTTATTTATCTTCATGGTATTTTTATATAAGGTCTTTATTAATTATCAGAATACCTGCCTTTTTCTAGGATTTCATCTAATCGAGATATTGCTTCATCATTAGTTTTAAGGATGGAGCTTGGTTTGGTGTTTCTCTCAGAAAATACCATCAATTCCCGCTTTTCCAATACTTCAACAAAACCTTCCTCATAACCCTTATCCGCATTGTATGGTATCTTATCCATATCAAGTGTTAAGTGAGTCGCTAAAAAATTATAAACAGCGGTTCTTTTGTTATAGCCGTAATCGTGTTTCTCTGAGGGCAAATGAACATTTACCACCTTGTGTTCGGCATTATACAGGGCATAAACTTCTTTTATATAGGGGAATTCAACATTGGGTGTATTCCTGGTCCAATCATGACCATTTGAAACAAGGAGTAATGGTCTGGGCGCTGCGAGTGCAGCAATTTCAACATTGTTGGTTTGATAATTAGTTTTTTTATGGATGGGCATTCCACTTTCACAGTCGCAGCCGCCAAACATATGTGCTGAAACCATACAGACAGGAGCAGAAACTTTAATTCGCTCATCAATTGCGGTCAACAAAAATGTTTGTGTGCCCCCACCTGATGCTCCGGTGATTCCAATCCTATCGGGGTCAACATCTTTTCTAGAAAGTAAATATTCAAGTACTCTTTTGCTGTTCCAAGTCTGTAAGAGCAATCCTTTAGGAAAATTATCATGGTCAATTTCAACAGATTCCCCGAAACCGATCATATCATAAACAAATACGATAGCTCCAGACCTCGCCAAGGCCGCACAGCGCTTTTGCACCTCTTCAGAAAAGCGCCTGTCTACCCAATGTCCATGTGGTGATAAAATTCCTGCAAATTTTCCTTTAGCTATATCCGGACGATAAAGATTACCCGTAATAAAATAGCCCGGATAGCTTTCAATGGCAATATTTTCTACAATATAACCTGTCATTTTTTGACTAGAACTGATAATTGTCTTGAAATTACCATTGATTGCTGGCATTCTATGTATTTGGGATCCTTCGATAATTTGATTCCTTATGGCCTCTTTTCGTGCTTTCCATGAATCCAGATCATCCCAGTTTGTCAACATTTCCTTCATTACTATATTGGCTTCATCTTCCGTCCAATATCGGTTCTGACATAAATTATTATTCTGTCCTTGTACGTTATTACAAATTAATAGGCCAATTAAAATCAGGGTTAAATATTTCATAGATTCAAATAATATTTAATTGTTTTAAATCATTTCCGTTCACAATCGTTTTAGTCTTTTTGAGCTCTTTTAGCTTGAACCATAATTAAAATATTCTTGTGATGGTTCGATAATTGAATTGACTTTCAATTTGGGGCAGCTCCATAATAATTATTCATTTTAAGTTCCAATGAACCTCCTTTAACTATATCATTATGTCTAATTGAATTACCCTTAAATGGTTTCTTGTTAAGAATAGCATTCTTAACATGAACATTTAGATTACTATTGTTAAGGGTAGAAATTTCAAAAGTTCCACCAGAATAATATTTATCATTTAATTCAATAGTAATCTTATCAAACATAGGGCTTCCTATTTGATATTCAGGATTCTCCTCAGTACCACCATTCATTTGAAACAAACCTATTTTCATCAATACGGCCAAACTCCCCATGAGACCTTGGTCTTCATCCCCATTATATCCCGTTGATGGGGATAAACCACCAAAAACTGTTGTTGCTACTTTTCTTGACCATAATTGAGTTAAATCAGATCGGTCTAATTGATCAAAAATAAACGCTGTTTGAATAGAAGGTTGATTTCCATAATTTATAGGAATTCTGCGGTAGTCTGGGTGTAATTCAAGGTCATGTGAAGTACCAGAGGTAAATCCTTGTTTTTCTGCCTCCAAAAATTGGTTGTTTAATTTTTCCACAGCTTTTTCCTTTCCTCCCATTAATGCCGCTAAGCCTTCAAGGTTGTGAGGTACGAACCATGTAGATTGTGCCCCATTGGATTCATTAAATCCGTTTTCATATTGATAAACATCAAAATTATCACTCCAAAATCCCTTTACATCTTTCGGTTGCATCCACCCTACTTCATTATTATATACGTTATGATAATTCTCAGAACGTTCTAGAAAATAACTGTAATCATCCTTGTGTCCTAGTTTTTTAGCCAATTGTGCAAGTACATAATCTTGATAAGCGTATTCCAAGGTTAAACTAACACCGTCTTGATGACCTCCAAATTTACCCTTGGGATTAGGGTGTGGTACATACCCTTTTTCTTGATAATGGTCAAAACCACCTCCTAATGAAGTTATATGCTCATACCCGGCTTTAGCCATAATACCACCCTTAGAGTGATTTTTCTTCAAAGCCGTATAAATATTCTCTAAATCATTTGTGATAATTCCTTTTTGAATCGCACTTACTATAAAAGGTGTTGAAGAGGCTCCGGTCATAACATAGGTGTAATTACCTCCGGAGGGACCTCTAGGAATGCTTCCTCCATCTTTATAATACTGCATTAATGAATGTACAAAATCCTCCATGATTTCAGGATAGACCAACCCCCATAGTGTATTGATCGTCCACTGAGCTCCCCAAAAGGAATCCGAATTATAATGGTTAAACTTGGGTTCACCGATTTCATTAAGGGGTAATTGCCCGATTCTAAATTCTTCACCGGTATTATCTGGATACGCCCCGTTAACATCGCTAATAATTCTACGGCCTTGTAATGCATGCCATAAATCTGTATAAAACCTTCTTTGGTCAGATTTCGAACCTCCTTCAATTAAAATTCTATTTAATAAACTATCCCATTCTTTCTTGGAATCATCAACTACAGCATCAAAATTCCAATGTGGTAATTCTTCCTGGATGTTATTTGATGCATTCTCCGCAGAAGTATATGAAATTCCTGCTTTCATTAATACTGGTTCGTCCGAAGCCTTTAAGAACAGCAAATAGTTACCGGTTGTTTTGTCTCGTTCAACAGATTCTATGGCCGTATTCAGTTCAATTTTAAAGTATATTTTTAATGGTTTAGGCCTGCGATGTGTTCGCGACGCAACTACGGAACCAACAAGCTCGGTATCACTAACCCGCTGCAAACCTCCCTCTACGTTGTCGCAAGGACCTAAAACAGCATTTAGATTGAATAGGATACCATTTTCTGAATTGGTTGGAAATGAATATTTGTGAAACCCTACCCGTTTGGTACTTGTTAATTCAGCTTTGATTTGGTAGCGCTCTAGCTCTAAACTGTGATATCCTGGGCTTATTAACTCTGCTTCATGTCTAAATTTAGAATAAAAGTCTGTGTATATATTTTGCCTATTTCGTTTTGTTAGGACAACGGGCATTGTAGATAACCCAGAAATTTGCCAAGCATGAATATGACTAAATCCTTTTATAGTATCTTTTTTATATCTATAACCACTTCCCCAAGCGCCTTTTATTTCAGTATCTGGGCTTAAGTTCACCATACCAAAAGGACGACTTGCGGATGAAAAAAAGAACCATCTAGAATTTTCAGTGTCTAAAAGAGGATAAACTTTGTCCACCAAATTTTCTTGTATCTTGATGGAAGGAGCTTTATCCTTGCATGAAAATAAAGCAACGAATACCGCAATTAGGGCTGCCTTAAATAAAATAATTGTTAACCTCATTTAATGTCTTTAATTTAATTAGCTTGTTATTAATGTTGTCAAATATTACATTAAATATAGTATCTTATTTAAATGCTTTGAAATTTGGGGTAGGTCCCATTTCGAATACTAGTTTACTATCATTCATTATTTGAGAATAAGTGGACATCGGACATGAAAACAATCCGTACCTTTCCTTTGGCCTTAACTTCCTTTTGCCTACAAGAGCTAAAAAATATGGCAACAGCCAACATAAAGAATAAGGAGCGATACGACTTTTATGCATTTGCATGTATTAAAACACAGCTTATTAAATTGCAAATAAACATGTATTGGTTTCTATATGAATCATAATAAGGTTAGGAGTTTAATAAGGTTTCCAGATTATCCATATCATCAAAAACTATAGCACCCGTG
>JAAETN010000499.1 GCA_024228355.1 Maribacter sp.
AACAGAAATAATATTCAATCGTTTCTTTTCACGCAAGCTCCCGCACGATATTCGACGTATTGCAGTACGAAAACTAAGAATGCTGAATAGAGCTAAAAAATTAAATGACTTGAATGTTCCACCATCAAATCGCCTTGAGGTATTGCGCGGTGACAGAAAAGGACAACGTAGCATTCGAATAAATGATCAATGGCGAATTTGTTTTAAGTGGTCTGATGGTGAATCAAAAAATGTCGAAATAACCGACTATCATTAGGAGGCAATACGATGAGTACAAAAAAAATTAAACCAATCCACCCTGGTGAAATACTTTTGGAAGAATTTCTGATACCAATGGAGTTGAGTCAAAATCAACTGGCCAATGATATTGGTGTTCCTCCACGCAGAATTAATGAAATAGTACACGGAAAACGCAGAATTACAGCAGACACAGCATTTCGCTTGGCACATTATTTCAAAATGTCCCCACAGTTTTGGCTTGGTTTGCAAATGGATTACGATCTTGACATTGAAGAAGATAAACTCTCAACGCGAATTGTAAAAGAGGTACGTATTTACGAAACAGTTCGCTA
>JAAETN010000500.1 GCA_024228355.1 Maribacter sp.
AGGTTCTCCAATGGGTTGTAATAGATATTGGAGATGCATTCCCGGACATCGAGAGTAAACCCGGTGTTTGTGGAGGTGAACCATGTATTGTAAGAACTCGTATACCGGTATGGGTTTTGGTTCAGGCAAAGAAGCTTGGAACAAGTGAATCAGATTTATTAAAATGTTATCCATCATTAAGAGCAGAAGACCTCGCCAATGCATGGTCATACTACCGTGTTCATCATGACGAAATTGAAAAACAAATTAATGAAAATGAAGAGGATTGAAGATTAATAATGGCCTTTCTCTATTCCAACGAAAATTTTCCACTTCCTGTAGTTGATGAACTATGTAGACTCGGTCATGATATTGTTACTATCCAGGAAACAGGAAAATCAGGTCAATCCTTTCCGGATGAAGCTGTCTTGGAATTTACAATATCAAATGAGAGAGCAGTATTAACTCTAAACCGTAAACATTTCAAAAACTTACATAAAAAGAATCAAAATCACGCAGGTGTTATTATTTGTACATACGATCCAG
>JAAETN010000501.1 GCA_024228355.1 Maribacter sp.
CCTAAATCACGTTGAATCAGCCGGTAAAGTTGTTTACAAATCGAAATCAGAAAAAAGTGAACATTAACATGATGAGGACTCGTACCAGGACAATTGTTAAGGTAATAGCGGGTGCGTACAGAATCGACCAAATATGAATTTTCAGTGCAAATTAAATCAATACATTACATCCAAGGGTTATGAACTTCCCACAATTTATTCCATCTTTCATCTTCGCTCAATAAAAATGCATATAAATGTAATATTGATTCACCATCACTCCATTGCTTTTCCGTTCCTTTGATCCTTTTCCCAAATAACTTTACCGCGCTTTCGACACTCCCCGAACCAATAGGGTATTTGAGACTTCTATACTTTTTGTATTGCAATCTACCCTTATTTTCATTCAAATGATTTATGAAATTATCAAGTACTACCTTTGGATCGTCTGTTTTTCTTCTGCCCTTGTCTGGTTTGCCGACCCTTGATTGAATCCCTTTCAGATTGGCTATTATTTCAACTATCTGTCCCTCCCATAAGAAGTTTTTTAGTTTTTGGTGTATTTCGCTTTCTGGACTGCCGACCGATTTCAAACATTTATGCAATGCTTCACTTTTGTGA
>JAAETN010000502.1 GCA_024228355.1 Maribacter sp.
TATCTTGTTTTTCTCAATTTTCATAACTTTAAATTCAATTATGGTTACTTTGACTAAAACCTTTAAATGGAAGATTTTAAAATTCCATTTGATTCATTGCAACCTGATTATTAAAGAATGGACCTAAAATTTAATTGTAACCTTTATAGGCAGGCTAAAGTTTTAATTCACCTCATTCCTTATTAAAATTGTCACTACGTCAACTAAAGATGGACTATATTGAATAATAATTAATATAGACTTTTAGTAATGAAGAAAACGAAAGAGATAGAGAAATATCTTGCTTATCGGAAAAAGTTACGCGTATTAAAATTAGCCAAGGATTTAAAAAGCAGTAGAAAAGCTTATGAAATCTTTGACATTAGTAAATCAACGTTCTATAGCTGGAAAAAGAAGTTTGATAAATATGGAGAACAAGGTTTAGTTAGAAAGAAAAGAGAACCTGAATCCTTTGCAAATAGAATTGATCCCAATACTGTCAATCTGATATTAAAACTTAGAGAAGAACATAAGCTGGGTACTTGGAGAATTAAATGGTATCTGGAAAGATATCATGATATTACAGTGTCAGAATCAAGCGTATACAGGACACTCAAGCGAAACAATATCATGGCGCTTGATAGAACGACCACTAGACTGGCAATGGCGACCAAGAGGTATGAAAAATCCACACCGGGGCATCACGTTCAGGTGGATGTAAAGTTCTTGATATTCGAAGGGCCTTCTGGACAAAAGATCAAAAGGTTCCAATACACAGCTATTGACGATTCCACAAGGATCAGAGCCCTCAAAGTATACGAAAGGCACAATCAGGTCAGCTCAATTGATTTTATAAATCATGTAGTCGAAAAGTTTCCTTTTAGAATCAACACTGTACAGACCGATAATGGTCATGAATTCCAATCCAGATTTCATTGGCATGTCCAGGACTGTGGTATGAGGCA
>JAAETN010000503.1 GCA_024228355.1 Maribacter sp.
ATTTAATGTTGGGAACATTAAAAAAAGTGTGGTCAAATCCTGTTAAAAGCCTGCCACACTTTTCTTTTGAACTTAATATTTTATGAAATCCAACCTTTATTTTGGGATGATTTGGCAAATAACACAAGACACACGCCAATACCTATCAATAATAATGGCATTACCACCCCTTGAACAGTGCCATAGACTTCAGCTGCGTTGGTCATAAAAAACGCGTAAGACATCTGTACCAATATCCCAAGTAGGGAAAGCAATAAAACAGGTCTAGCCCATTTTTTGCGTAATAACAGGCCTATACATCCTAAAACTCCTCCCCAGACCGCAATCGCAAATGCTGCTGTCGCCCATGCTGGGGTATTTGCCATTAATTCCAATTGATCGGCAGGCATAGCTGCCTTCATTTCATCTGTAATAAAAACTTGCCCCAGATATGCCATTGCCCCCAGAAGATTCCACAATAGAGCTAACACACTTACGATCCAAAACCACACCGGTGGCTTAATTGTGTCATTGTTTGTCATAATTTTATGTTTAGTTGATTTATGTAATCAAAGTACAAAATTTATTGGAAATCATTTTAAACTGTACTTTTGGATCAAATTAGTATTTATGAAAAAGCAGCGGTTTTATTATATAATCAACCTGCAGTTTTTAGGGTTTAGGTTCAGTGGTTGGCAAAAACAACCAAATCAAAAAACCATTGAAGGAATGCTTTCAAAGACATTGAAATTTATTCTGCCAGGAACTAGTTTTAAAATTTTAGGTGCCGGTCGTACTGATTCCAAAGTGTCGGCTATTGATGCTGCCTTTGAATTGTTTTTGGATGATTCACCAATTACCGATCCCGCTGCTTTTTTAGAACTTTTCAATAGAAATCTTCCATCAGACATTAGGGTAATGGGAATAAGACCAGTTGACGAATCATATAATATTATTAAGAACCCAAAAGCCAAAGAATATATATATCTTTTTTCATTTGGCAAGAAAAACCATCCATTTTGCGCACCTTTCTTGACAAATATCTTAGAGGAGCTTGATATTGATGCTATGAAGGAGGCTGCAAAATTGTTTGAGGGAGTCCATAATTTTAGTGCATATACAGTCAAATCTAAAATAAATGCTGGCGAATCACGAAGTATAAAAAGCTGTGGAATAAGCAAAAACACCTTGTTGAAGGCAAATTTCTTTCCCGATGAATCTTATGCATTGCACGTTATAGGTAAAGGTTTTATGCGATATCAAATACGAATGATGATGGGGGCTCTTTTTCAATTGGGAAAAGGAGAGTTGACAATGAGTGATATACAAAACTCACTAACAGCTGAAAACAAGCTGCAATTAACCACTGTTGCGCCAGGATCCGGTTTAATGTTGAATAAGTTGGAACTTTTCTGATTTAACTTCACAATTTTTTTTTTGTACATTGTTGATAAACGATAGCACATGCAATATTGGGCATATATTACTTTGATTGTTCTTGGTATTTATCTGGGGATAAGTTTGTTGTTGTATTTTCTTCAAGATTACCTCATGTTCAAACCAGAGAAACTTCCTAAGGATTTTGAATTTTATTATGAAAACCAGGAAATTGAAGAATATAATATTGAAACTAGGGATGGTGCAATTATCAATGGGCTTCGGTTTAAGTCGAAAAATCCAAAAGGAGTTGTATTCTACTTAAAAGGAAATTCAAAAAGCATAAGGGGATGGGGTAAATTCGCAGTTGACTTTACCCGTCATGGTTATGATGTGTTAATGGTCGATTATAGGGGTTTTGGCAAAAGTACGGGAAGAAGAACGCAAAAGGCAATAAAGCGGGATCTACAGGTAATTTATAATAAGATAAAGGAGTTTACTCCTGAAAAATACATCATTCTATACGGCCGTTCTTTGGGATCTGGTTTTGCTGCAAAGTTGGCATCAATGAATAATCCTCGCATGTTGATTTTGGATGCACCATACTATAGTCTAAGTAAAATTGCCAAAAAATACATTCCTTTCATGCCTTTGTCTTTACTTTTGAAATTTCCTATGCCTACCTATAAATGGATGAAATATGTGAATTGTCCTGTTCATATCATACATGGCACTGACGATAAATTGATCCCTTATAAGACCAGTGTAAAGCTTTCTAAGATTAAACCCAAATCTACTCGCCTTTACACGATAATAGGCGGGGGCCACAAAAATTTGAACACCTTTACTGAATACCATAAAATGTTGACCGAGATTATTACGACCAAACCAAAAGAAGTTAACCTAGAGGGCTCAAGTATTCATGTGCGCCACTCTTCAAAACGAAGTAATGCAAAGGTTTAGTAAATCAATCAAGGTTGTACTGTTTGCTTATCTCTTAATTACGGCTATGCTCTATTTTCTACAGGAAAAACTGATTTTTCTTCCATCGAAACTACCTCAGGAATTTGAATTCTCTTTTCGTCATGATTTCGAAGAAGTTTCTTTAGCAGCGGAGGATGGATCTCTATTGAATTCAATTCATTTTAAGCAAGATAATCCTAAAGGATTGATTCTCTACTTTCATGGAAATGCGGGCGATTTATCGCGCTGGGGGGATATTACTTCTTTTTTTGTAGATAGGAAATATGATGTTCTGGTTATGGACTATCGTACTTATGGTAAAAGCACCGGCAAATTAAGTGAGGACGCCCTACATAGTGATGCGCAGTTGTTTTACGATTATGCCCTGAAGCAATATGAAGAGCACCAAATTATTTTATACGGCAGGTCTTTGGGAACGGGTATCGCAACAAAATTGGCCTCTAAGAACAATCCCAACAAATTGATTTTGGAAACCCCTTATTATAGCTTAATGGAGGTAGCCAGAGAACGTTTCCCATTTTTACCTGTCACTTGGTTTATGAAATACAAATTGTTGACCTATGAGTTTATAAAAAGTGTTTCATGTCCAATAACCATATTTCATGGAACGAGCGACAATGTTATCCCATATAAATCAGGAAGACGCCTATTTGATGCAATTCCCCGGCAAACCAAGGATTTTTATACAATTGTTGAAGGAGGCCATAATAATCTTATTGAGTTTGACGACTATCTAAACGGAATAAACAAGGCTTTACCGTAGCTTAATCGAACAAATCGGATGATAGATACCTATCACCTCGATCACAGATAATCGAGACAATTGTCCCACTTTCAATCGAATTTGCCAATTTCAGTGCGGCCGTTACAGCACCACCACTGCTCATACCAGAGAAAACACCCTCTTCCTTTGCCAATCTTTTGGCCATTGCCACAGCTTCTTCACTGCTTACCTCTATTATTTGGTCCACTTTTTTAGCATTAAAGATTTTTGGAAGATATTCCTTGGGCCACTTCCGGATGCCGGGAATTTTTGACTCATCGGTAGGCTGAACACCAACAATCCGGATATCTTGGTTTTGTTCCTTCAAGAATGAAGAAGTTCCCATAATTGTCCCCGTAGTACCCATTGCCGAAACAAAATGGGTTATTTTTCCCTTGGTATCATGCCATATTTCAGGTCCTGTCGTTTTATAATGGGCTTTCCAGTTATCATTATTCGCGAACTGATTCAGCATAATATAACCTTCATCTTTGACTCTGGCTTCGGCATAATCCCTTGCACCTTCAATTCCAATATCCGCTGGTGTTAATGTAACTTTCGCTCCATAGGCCCGCATGGTCTGGACACGCTCTTTGGTCGAATTCTCAGGCATGACCAATTCAATATCAAGTCCGAATATACCAGCTATCATTGCCAACGCAATTCCAGTATTTCCACTTGTAGCTTCGATAAGTTTATCTCCTTTCGTAATTGTACCCTTTTCCAATCCACTTTTAATCATATTTAAGGCAGCACGGTCTTTTACGCTACCCCCAGGATTATGGCCCTCCAGTTTAAACAACAACTTAACATTTGGATTTTTGTTGATGACCTTCGATTCCACCAAAGGAGTATTCCCTATTAGATCTAGGATCGATTTAGACATTGTTTGTGGTTTTAATCTTTATTTCCGGAGAATGGAAAACGGTTGAATTGGGAGGTACTGAAGATGTAATCCAAGCATTACCGCCGATTACACTATTAGCCCCAATTACGGTATCGCCCCCTAGGATAGTGGCACTGGCATAAATGGTCACATTATCTTCAATTGTGGGATGACGTTTGGTTTTCTGCAATTCCTTAGTGACATAGAGTGCTCCCAATGTAACCCCTTGATATATTTTCACATTGTCTTTAATGATAGTGGTTTCACCAATAACAACACCAGTTGCGTGATCTATAAAGAACGATTTGCCAATATGCGCGCCAGGATTAATATCCACACCTGTCTTGCTATGGGCGTATTCTGTCATGAGTCTGGGAATTAAAGGCAAACCTTCCTTATAAAGTTCATGGGCTAGTCTGTAAATAGCTATGGCGTAAAATCCTGGATAGGCCATATATACTTCTTCTATCGACATTGATGCGGGGTCACAATCAACAATGGCCTCAGCATCAAGATTAAGGCTTTCAAGTATCTTGGGCAGTGATTCTACATAACGCTGCCAAACTTTAGAACAAGGTTTTGCCGTCTCCCAACATGCCAAGGTTGTTAATTCTTCAAAATCACTTCCTAATTTTATAAGATTTTCATCTACAGGCGTATCAATATCAAAAAGAGTATAAAAAAGACGGTTGGTAAATTGCTCAACCTTTTCTTTCAAAGCGTACCTAAGATTTGGCTGCTTCTTGTGCTGTTGTATTTTTTTAATTATTGATTGATGATTCATTAGCTTCTTTTTACAAATCAAAATTAACTATATTTTTAAAAGGAGTTTGTTCCATTTGGTTAACTTTAGCTTAAAATAACCATAGTACAGTCGTATGCAAAATCAAGTAATTACGATAGAAGTATTCCTTTTTCTGAAGGAATTGGAGAATAATAATAATAGGGAATGGTTTGCAGACAACAAAAGCCGATTCAAAAAACTGGAAGCTGATGTTAAGGGTTTTTATGCTGCTGCAATGGAAAACTTAAAGCAGCATGACGATATTGAAAAGATGAAAATGTTCCGAATATATAGGGATGTTCGTTTTTCGAAAGATAAAAGCCCTTATAAAGTACACTTTGGGGGTTCATTCGCTAGGGCCGGAGCACGTCTTCGAGGTGGTTATTATGTTCATTTAAAACCCGGGGATAGTTTTATTGCAACTGGATTTTGGGAACCTAACAAAGAGGATTTGCTCCGAATAAGAAAGGAATTGGAACATGACGCTAGTGAATTCAAAAATGTAACGGCCAGCAAGAATTTTAAGGATATTTGGGGTGATTTGGTAGGTGATGAAGTAAAAACAGCTCCCAAAGGATTCAGTAAGGAACATTCTAATATTGAGCTGATAAGAAAGAAACAATACATTTTCGTTAGAAAATTTTCAGATAAGGAAGTACTCTCCAAAGATTTTGCCAAAAAAATAGATGATTCATTTAAGGCCATTAGACCTTATTTTGATTTAATGAGTGATGTGCTGACAACCAATCTGAATGGTGAATCACTATTGAACTAAAATAGGCGCCTCAAATATCTGAATTTGACTTTTTAACCGTTCAATCACCGTATTCATCATTCTTTTGTTCAGGGCTGAAGAATTCTTTATATAAGTACCATATTCTTCTACAGTAAACTGACCTATAATCATTCCCTTTAAGGAATTTCTGAATTTAATGTCTTTCTGAATAGCATTTTCAATGTAACCCAACTGCTTTTCGAGACACAATTCGTAGTATTGGTTCTTGTGTTTGGTAATATAATTTTGAAAGGCAGCAACCAGTAACTGGTTTTGTAACTTAATGATGGGTCGTAATGTCCTATTCTGAAATTGCTCGTCAAAACTCATGGAATGATTGACTTTGGCTGATAAAATTTGCGGACGGATTTGTAGAAGATTTTGGGACCTATCGTTCATAACCAGAAGTTTTATTAAAGGTAATGGATTAAGGAATCCTCTTAAATGCCTCGGTATTTAGTTTTTAACGAGGTTATAAACATTAGCTTACAGTCCTATGGAAACTAAAAGGTCCTTTGGATTATTTTCTAATGAAAATCAAATATTAGAGAGTTCCGCTGCCACCGCTTGCACCTCATCAAGCACTCGCAAAAGATTACCACCCCAAAGCTTTTCGATTTCTGCTTCGGTATATCCCCTTTTGACCAATTCAGCTGTCACATTCATTGTTTCAGATGCATCTGACCAGCCTTCGATTCCACCACCACCGTCAAAATCAGAACTAATACCAACATGGTCAATACCTATTAGATCAACCATATAATCAATATGATTCACAAAATCGGCAACATTAACCCCTTCAGGGGCTTCTTTCCTTGACTTAACAATTTCTTTGCCAATGTTCATGACCTTCGGATAACTCTCTATAAAAGCTTCTTTTTGGGCATCACTCAAACTCTGGAACTGAGATCTTTCGTACCAATCAATTCCCAGTGAATCTGCCACTTGTGCATAAATCCCTTTCATGTAAGCAGAGCGCTTATCGTTCTTTTCAGTGTTTACGTATGAAGTAAAAGCCACAGTTTGTACAACTCCACCATTCTTTTTTAGCATTATCAATTGATCATCATCTAAATTTCTACTGTGATTACAAAGTGCTCGAGCAGAAGAATGTGAAGCAATGATTGGGGCTTTTGACAATTGGATCATTTGAATCATAGATTCCTTTGATGGGTGAGAAATATCAATCATTATGCCAAGCCTATTCATCTCTTTTACAGCTTCTTTGCCTAGTTCACTTAAACCATTGTGTAACCAGTCCCCATCAGCTTCTCCGGTATTGGAATCACAGAATTGGCTATGGCCATTATGGGATAATGAAATGTATCTTGCACCAAGCTTGTGGTACTTTTCAAAGTTTGAAAGGTCTTCTCCAAGCGGGTAAGCATTTTCAACCCCGATCATTGCAACCTTTTTACCTGTATTGTTAATTCTTCGCACATCGTCAGACGTAAGTGCAAGTTCAATTTGGTCAGGTGCTAGTTCTTCACAGAGTCTATGAATAGCATCAAATTTGGCCATTGCATTAGCCTTCGCTTTTTCATAACCAACAGTATTCAGCGAATCTTGACCTGTATAGACGATGAGCCATGCAACATCCAATCCACCTTCTTTCATCTTCGGAATATTTACCTGGGTCGTAAGTCGTTGAGTGTAGTTTTTTGATGCTGTGAAATTCTTCACATTAATGTCATCATGCGTATCTATAGTAATCACTTTTTCGTGAATTTCTTGGACCAACGCATCGTCGCTTAAGTCTGTTTTTTTCACTGTCTCAGCGCAAGAAAGTAGTAAAGTAATGGTTGAAAGAAAAACTAGATATTTCATGCAGAAAATTTTTTATACCTACAAATAAAGCAATTTGACAACAAAATAGGCCAATCCGAGAACAATTTATTGCACATGCCTGTTTTTATGGTCAGTTTTAAGCTGTTATTGTTAAGTTGAGTTTTTCTGTTGTTCTTAAGAAAATACAGAACTACCCAGAATTACATTAAGAAATAAAACCAAATCAACCTACTACTTGAAAGCAAAAGAAATACTTACACACTTATCTCGAATGGAAGTCATGCTCAGCGACTTCTCCTTTGAAGAATTAACTTCGGAAGAGGGGACCCATTTGAAGAAATCATTTAATTCTTTCAAAACCTGTCTGGATGAAATGATTTTTAAACCTGCTTCAATCCCTGCTCCGGGAAATCATGCGGCGATAAGCAAACAGACAAATCATTCAAGCGCAATTGTGGGAAACAAGACAACCACAAATTCAACAATGCTTATCGCGAAGGTAAGTCATGAAATTAGAACGCCTCTTAATGGAATTATAGGATTTACAGACCTTCTAAAAGAAGAACCATTATCAAAAAAACAATTATCACAGATTAACGCTATTCAATCGGCTTCTAATTCATTGATGGAAATCATTAATGAATTATTGGATTATTCAAAGCTTTCATCAGGACTTGGAAACTTTGAGACCAACAACTTCAATTTTCAGAACGTAGTTAATGACGTAGTGTATTTATGCAATACTTTAATTACTAGAAAAGATGTAAGACTAATAACAAAGATCGATTCAAATATCCCAAATATATTATTGGGAGACCCTTCCAAACTTTCCCAAGTATTGATCAATCTTTTGGGAAATTCAATAAAGTTTGTTGAAAAAGGAGAGATTTTATTGAATATCAAAATCAAAAAAAGAGACCGGAATAGCATACATCTTGAATTCACGATCAAGGATACGGGAATAGGTATTTCGAAGAATAACTTAAATCACATTTTTGATCCATTTAAGCAAGCGGATCAAAACACATTTGTAAACTACGGAGGTTCTGGTCTTGGTTTAAGCATTGTAAAACAAATAATCGAAAGAAGTAAAGGCGAAATAACGGTTGCCAGCGAGTTAGGAGTAGGAACAACATTCAAGTTTTTACTCCCTTATAAAATTGGTAAAAACAAGGGTATGGTAAAAAAAGATGAAAGCACCTTTAGCTTGGATGAAGGGATAAAATTAGTAAAGAACATGAATATTTTAGTTTTTGAAGACAATATTATCAATCAAAAGCTAATCGAGACAAGATTAAAAAGTTGGGAATGTGAAACTTTTATCACCGACGATGCCTATACCGGTCTTGATATTTTGGAAAACCATGCAATAGACATTGTTTTAATGGATCTAAGAATGCCTGTATTGAACGGTTTTGAAGTTACTGGCTTGATAAGGAAAAACCATAATCAAAGCATCAATCAGGTTCCGGTTATTGCCCTATCTGCCGATTTTACAGCACAAAATAAGGAGCAATGCCAGATTCATGGTATTAATGATTTTATTCTAAAACCATACTCCCCTGAAGAATTAATTTCAAAACTAATAAAGAACAGAGCTGGCGATGAGCGTTTAACTTCTGAGGAAAGGTCACTGAAAAATCAAGAAGATGACATAAAAAGGGCAGATACTAAAATAGATCTTTCTAAGATCTTGGACGATTGCATGGGAGATTATGAGCTTCTGGGAAACCTGATTCGATTGTTTAAGCAGAATGCCCTCGAATTTATTGGAGCTTATCGCATTCATATAAAGAATAAAGATCTTGAAGCTTTGGCTTTTGCAGCGCACAAACTAAAATCAGGTTTGGGTATGCTTCAAGCAAATACACTATTGTCTATAGTAGAGCAAGTACAAAAATTCAGTAAGGACGGTTCAAATTTGGTGGAATTGGAAAAACTTAAAGCGAATTTCTTAGAGGAATATTCAGTAGTAGAGTGTGTAATCGATTATGAAATGGAAAAACTCGGAAATAAAAAATAAGATCAGATGGAGAAGAAAAGACTGTTGCTGGCAGAAGATGATGAATTGTTGGCTTCATTACTAAATTATAGACTTGAAAAAAGTGGATATCAAGTAATCATGAGTTATAATGGCAAGGAGGTAAAAGACCAATTAGTTAAAGAAATGCCCGATTTGATCATAAGTGATATTATGATGCCCTATTTCTCAGGTCTTGAACTTATTGATTATGTACGCAATGAATTAAATTCAAAAACGCCGATTATCATTATTTCATCAGCGGGTAACGAAGAGAATGTTTTGAACGCTTTTGATTTAGGCGCGAATGACTTCATTTCAAAACCAGTTAGTCCTGCAGAATTGATTGTACGAGTAGAACGAGAACTAGCTAAAACCTGATAATTGCTTGATAAACTGACATACAAGACAATATACTTAGTAAGTATACCAAAGATCCATACGGATCTTTTGTGGGATTTAACTATGCTGTTTATTGTATTGGCCATTATCATTATTTCAACCGTTTTCTATTTCAAGAGAAAGCTTACGGTCAATTCCCGTAAAACACTGGAAAAGAAAAAGGAATTGTCCCCCATGATCAGCGAATTTATCTTTTATTCCAAAGATGCTTCAAAAAAAGAAAAACATATTTATATAGAGCATAAAATCCTGATTAGGGAATTGTTGAAAAATGATTTTGATCGTAAGGTACTCACAAGTATACTACTTGATTTAAGGAAAGATGTAACCGGTGAATCCCAAAGACAGTTAATCAATCTTTATAAAAATCTGGGATTGCACAAAGATGCCTACAAGAAATTAAAGAGTTGGCGCTGGGCTGTTGTTGCGAAGGGTATAATGGAACTTACCCAGATGCAAGTAACTGAGTCATACCAGTTGATTGTTGGTTTTATAAACAATAGGAGAAGTGTTGTTAGAAAGGAGGCAGAGATTGCGGCTATAAACCTAAAAGGCGAGGGGATATCCTATTTCATGGATACTACAAGATATCGGATTTCTGAATGGCAACAACTTGTTATATTAGAAGTTATACGGAACAATAAGGAATTTGTGCCCCCTCTCTTCAAAGTTTGGCTGACATCAGGAAATAAGGATGTAGTACTATTGGCACTTAGGTTCATTAAACATTTCAATCAAAATGATGCCAAAGCATCCCTAATAGAATTACTGAAACACCGAAATAACCAAATTAAGGAAGAAGCAATCAACTGTTTAAAGGAATTTCATGTGGTTGAAGCCTTAGATACTTTGAAATTGGTTTTTTGGCGCTGTTCTACCAATATTAAAATCCTAATTATTGGAGCTATTGCTGAATTAGGTGATATCCAGGAAATCGAATTTCTTAAACAGATAGAGCATAAAAGACTCCATTTTTCAGTAAAGAACAAGGCATTGAATGCAATCAACTCAATTGCACCAGAGAGTGTTATGCCAATAAAAGGTATTGAAAGTACCGAAAGCATCATAGTTCCGGAAGATGAAATAAAAGAAATCAATGAGAAAGACACCAACGAAGATCTAGCTTCTGAAATAAAAGAAGCTACAGAGGAGCTCACCAAAGAAGAGAGGGTGGCTGAAATAAAAAATGTCATGGAGGAAGATAAGGTTGAAGAGAATGTAAAAGAAATAAAAGAAGTCATCGCGGCAGACATCAATGAAGAGAAGGCAGCTGAATTAAGGGAAGTCAAAGAGGAAGATGAAATTGAGGAGAAGGCTGCAGAACTACTAGAAACCATTGAGGAAGATATCAATGAAGAGGAGGTAGCTGAAATAGAAATAAATCAATATGAGGAGATTACTCATGAAGAAAAGGAAATAGAGCCATTCATTGTTGATTTTAAAAGTGTTGCTGATGTATGGGAAGAGAATCCTGACACAAAGAATCTGAATGTAGAATATGATTTAATTGACTTTTTACCCATAGTTGTATCAGAAGATATCAAATCCGATGAAAATGAATTAAATGTAGATCTACTAGATGTTATCTATGATGAAATCAAACCTCCAATGAAATCAGGAAAAGAAGTAGAAGCAGAGGAAATTGAAGAAACCACATTGGATCTTAATATTGAGGATCTATCTTTTTTACCGATTGTTGTTGACAGTGATTATGAAAATGTACTAATAGGTGAAGAAGAACAATTTCAAAAGACATTACTTGAATTTGATTTGGAATACGAAGAAGTGTCTGGCCAGCAGGAAAAGATGGTCATCGAAGAAATATTGGAAGGAAATGAAAATGAAACTGAAAGTAGATTGCAGGAAATCGCAACGATAGAAGTGATTTATGAAGAGTTGATGGGGGATGAAAAGACCGCCAGTAATGAAGAAAATAGCAACAGTTGGCCACTTACAGAAGATAATGAAACGCTCGAAGAGGAAACTGGGGAAGAAAGTGAATTAGCGTCTATCATATCGATAATTCCTAAGCCTTATGAGTTCGATGATGAAGCTGTGGAATTGCATCGTTTGTTATCTGATATTGAAGAATTTGGTGATCATCGTGAAATCCCATTCTTGACCAATTTACTTTTAGATGAAACAAGACCTCTTATTAGAGAACGTATTCGTGATGTGATTTATGGGATCGAAAGAGTAATTAATTCTGAAAATGATGCTATTGGTTATAATGTTTTTGAAGAATTGTTTAAGTCCTGTGATTTGGAATCGAAATTAATCTTAATGGATGAAATGGTTTCCATTGGTGATGAAAAGGAAGTGTCTTTACTAACCAGGCTTACAAATGATTCCAATATTGAAATAAGTTCGAAAGCTAAATCTGTTTTAACAAAATTGAAGGAGCGCCACTCAATAGAAGCACCCGGGGAAAATCAGGCAGAATCTTTGGACCTCACTAAATCTGAAGAAGGCAATTCAAAACAACAAAATAAATGGGACGACTTATTGACTTTTACTGATGAATTCAAATTAGAGCATCGTATTAATGCTGAGAAAAACAACAAGACTCAAGGTCTTTCGAATATAGAAATGAACAATGCACTTTTGTCAAAGTTGATGTCGCTCCCAAATAAATTATTTGAAAAGTTAAATGGATAGTAGTCTTTCAAATATCATCCTTGAATATATTAACATTGTGTTCTTAACGTACACTGCTGTTTTATTCATACTATTTACAGCAATGGGATATTTGGCCTCACGAAATTCCTTCCATTACAAAAACAAGAACAGTTTCGGAGATCTTACAAAACTTGCTGCATCCCCTATAGCGCCGAGTATCACCATAATTGCACCGGCATTTAATGAAGGTCTTACCATTGTTGAAAATGTGCGATCATTGTTATCATTGCGTTATATGAATTATGAAGTAATGGTCGTTAATGATGGCAGTAAGGACGACACCTTACAAAAGATGATAGATTCATATAGTTTAGAAAAAATTGATCGACCGATAAATCCTGACTGGAAATCAAAACCAATTCGTGGTATCTACAAGTCGAAACAACGTTCGTTTTCAAAACTTACAGTCATAGATAAGGCAAACGGGGGCAAATCTGATGCATTGAATGCAGGAATGGCCTTATCCACCAATAAATATATAGGATGTATAGATGTAGACTGCCTTTTAAAGCCAGATGCACTTCTGCATGTGGTTAAATCCTTCTATCAACGCTCTAAGAAAAAAGTAATCGCGGTTGGCGGGGTAATAAGAATAGCAAATTCCTGTAAAATATATGGCGGACATCTAGAAAATATAAGACTCCCAAAGAATTGGCTTGCCAAATTCCAGTTATTGGAATATACCCGTTCCTTTAATTTAGGAAGAATGGCTTGGAGCCGATTGGATAGCCTATTGATTATTTCAGGAGCCTTTGGCTTTTTTGATCGTGAAACCGCAATGGCAGTGGGTGGGTACGATACATCTACAGTAGGCGAGGACATGGAAATTATTTTTAGAATGCGGCGATATATGCACGAAAGAAGAGAGCCGTATACCATAGAATATATGCCCGACCCATTATGTTGGACAGAAGTACCTGAAGACCTAGGAATCTTAATCAACCAGAGAGATCGCTGGGCAAGGGGAAACTTGGAGACGTTATTCAAACACAAAGACATGTTCTTTAATTCCAAGTTCGGTAGACTGGGTCTTCTGAGTTACCCTTACTGGTTCTTTTATGAATGGATGTCACCACTATTGGAGTTTTTCGGATTTTTCACTGTTCTTCTTTTTGCATATTTGGGAATCATGAACTGGGATTTTTTCATAGCGATAACCGCTACTGTATATATGTTCTCTATAATGTTCTCGTTTTTTGCCATTCTTTGGGATGTGTATTCATACAATGAATATAAAAAGACAAAGGATATTTTAATGTTAATGGGCTACGCCATAATTGAACCTATTGTATTCCATCCTATTGTGGTCTGGGCAGCAGTAAGGGGCAATTTTAAAAAAATTATAGGGATTAAATCGGGCTGGGGCTCGCAGGTAAGAAAAGGCTTTGCCAAGGCAACTTAAATTTTAATAATGAATACTAGTCAACTAGATAGATACACGCTCAAGCATTATACGAGATTGATGATTTCATTCTTCGGTAGCTTGCTAGTGCTTTCAATCTACCAATATTGTACCCTTTACTTCAAGGGGGTAGTGGACACAATTTTCAGCACAAGTTTTTTTATCGCTATTGTACACCAAATTGGGTACTCGTCCCTAGTAGGGATTGGTCTTGCATTTCCCTTTAATTTTTGGGAAAACCTTAGGCCGAGGTATGGATTTCGTTTGATTTTTGTGCTACTTATACTTTTGTTGATTATAGAAGCCATGCTTATTAGCTATTATTGTACGGCCCTTGTACCCTTGGGTTCCGATTTGTTGGGTTATAGCTTTGCCGATATAAAGACAACCGTTGCCAATTCCGGTGGAATGTCCATCTCTTTGGTTATCGGTATCATAGTCATTATAGGAATGTTCTTTGGGATGTATAGGATAACGTCAAAAAAGTATCACTACATCAGCAAGATGTACCCCTTTACGATTATACTTTTTAGTCTATTTATAATGACACTCTTTATCGAGGGAAAACCTATCAACCAGAACAAGACACAATACCTCGCATTAAACCTTTACGAGACCTCTACCGAGGATATTTCCTATAATTCGGATGTTGAATATCCCTTGATCAAGTCCCAACAGATAAAAAACGTTTTAGGTGAATACTTTGAATTGAAGGAAGAAAAACCCAATATCGTATTTATCATGGTAGAAGGACTAGGAAGGGATTTTGTAGGCGAAGGTGCAGAATATGAAGGATTCACACCTTTTTTAGATTCCCTGACTACAAAGTCTTTGTATTGGGAAAACTGTTTGAGTAATACGGGTAGAACTTTTGGGGTATTACCTTCTCTAATGGGTTCATTGCCCTTTGGTAAAAGTGGGTTTATGGAGCTTGAAAAATATCCGAATAAACTGACGTTATTCAGCATTTTAAAAAACAATGGGTATTTCACTTCATATTATCAGGGTACCAATAGTTCTTTTGACAATATTGATAGATTTCTACTCAGTGAGAATGTCGATTTTGTTTTAGACAAATCTGGTTTCGGGAATAAATATAAAATGCAGGAAGAAGATGCCGCTGGCTCTTCTTGGGGTTATCCGGACAAAGAGCTTTTTAAGAAAAGCATGAGTTTGCCCAGAGAGGCTGAGCAGCCCAGAATGGAAGTGTATATGACTATTAGTACCCATGAGCCCTTCATACCGCCTAAGCAAGAGATGTATGAGAAAAAAGTGGAGCAGATATTATCAAAAAGCAGTCATAGGGGAAAGATTAAAAAAGTAATTGAAAAAAACGATAATGTATTTGCTACCCTCTTATACACTGATGATGCGCTGAAATATGCTTTTGAGGAATATAAAAAACAACCCAACTATGACAATACTATATTTATTATAACAGGAGACCACAGGCTGATCCCTATACCACAACGTAACAATCTAAGTCGTTTTCATGTGCCGTTGATTATGTATAGTCCCATGTTAAAGGCCACTAAGAAAATCAGTGCAATATCCTCACATTTCGATGTTACCCCAAGTCTATTGGCACTACTTGAAGGCAAATATGAACTTAAAATGCCAAAGAAAGTTGCTTGGATGGGAGGCGCCCTAGATATGAATGCAGAGTTTAGATCCATAAAGAACATTCCGCTGATGCGAAATAAGAATGAGCTTAAAGAATATATCAGCGGTGATAAACTTTTTTCTGATGGATCGGTTTATAGCATTGATGAAAATATGGATTTAGGGACTACGATTGGAGGTTCCAAAACCAAGGCAAGGCTTGAAGCCTTTAAGTCTATGAATGCCTATGTAACAACAAATGACAAGATTATACCGGATAGTCTGGCCATTTTTGCGGTTAAGAAAGAAAAATTCACAGATAGTGAAATCGTCTGGATCAATAGTGTATACAACGGTCAAAATTTCGACAAAGTTTACATGATTGCCAGAGAATTGGCCTTCGATAAGGATTACAAAAAGTCATTATTATTATGTAGATATATTCTTTCAGAGTCACCAAGTCATATTGATACTAAAATTTTGATGGGACGTATCAACGTGTGGCAGGGCAATTACCAAACCTCAATCGAAATTTTGCGGGAATGCATTAATATGAACCCCAACTATATTGATTCGTATTCGGCACTCTTTGATGTTTATTATTGGTCAGAAAGGCATCATGAGGCCTTGGAATTGATCGAGCTTGCCGAGCAAAATAGTTCGAGTGTTGATGAGATTGCCGATAAAATTTCCAGGGCAAGGATTGAAGCACGCAAAAATGGAATACGTGCATACAACAAAGTTTCGGAAAATAAACCTAGTGAAACCGCTGAGATATCATTTAATCAATAATGGCCTTAAAACACACATATTGTCTTTTGATCTTTGGATTGCTCTTTTTCTGGGGTAGTGCCCAAGATTTGGCATATGGTGATACTCAGGAAACACCTTATGTGAAAGCATATAAGCAGGCCAGTCACGGAAATCATAGTTCTGCCACGGAATTGCTAATTCAAATTCTTGTCAAAAACCCGGATAATCTGAAGGCCCGTTCACTATTGGCCAGTACTTATAGTTGGAACGGTGAATATGATAAAGCGAGGAGCGAATTCAATACAATTACCTCCATTGAAAGAAACAATAGAGACATGTGGATTTCAGCAATAAAGAATGAGCTTTATGCCAAACAAGATGCCACAGCCTTAGGACTGGCTAACAAAGCCTTGGTCTATCTCAAGAGCGATTCTGAAGTTGATCGACTTAAAAAAATTGCAACTGATCGAATAAAAAACAAGGAATACCCTGAATTGGCATGGTATAACCAAGAGAGCTCATTGACAACAGCTAAGGCGTCAAAAGCTAAAAATGCTAATAAAGCAATACCTAAGAAAAAAGATGATAAAATTGATAATGAAGAAGAAGAAATGGAAGATCCTATTGTGCGCAAAACACCTGTATATAAGGAAATACAGAACAATAGGGTAGCAATCAACAATTCCTTTACGATTTTCGACCAAAGGTATGACCCAATGGTCTATTCCAGTATTTCCTTTAAACGGCAAACCTTGGCTGGAAGTATCATACCTCGAATCAATTATAGTAATCGATTGGGCAAACATGGCCTACAGTACGATTTGGATTTCTATCCAAAGTTCTCCAAGCGGTTATATGCCTATTTAAACTACGGCTACTCAACTTCCTCTATCTATCCCAGCCATAAGGTGGGTGGAGACCTTTATGCCAACTTGCCGGGAGCCATCGAATTCTCTGCTGGTGGGCGATTAATAAAAACTCTAACTCAAACTATTTCTGTAGTTACCAATTCATTGGGCTATTACAAAGGCAATTACTATTTCTCATTAAGGTCATATATTACGCCTAGACCAGATAACTTGACTAGGTTTTCTGGTAATCTTTTGGTACGGAAATATTTAAAGGATGCCGATAACTATATGGGTGTCAATATTGGAATGGGTATTTCACCAGAACTACGACAATTGACTTCAGAGGGTAATCTACTGGCCGAAACCTATCTTTATATTGAGTCACAGCGTTTACGGTTCGAATATCAATTTACAGGGAAAAATCCATTGAATATTTATAGAGCCAATCTTGGTGTCGCTAGGCAAGAATTGGCCTTCGATTCAGGCAATTTCTTTTATGGTGTATCTGCAGGTTTGACGTATCAAGTAAAATTTTAAATAAATACATATAAAATACTGTAATTAAATCAATTACAATAATAATATACACATGAATATTTAAATTATCCAAGTGGATATCTGTATTTAAACTACATAAAATCCAAAAGTTTTGCCAGTAAGCTAAAGATTCATTTAAACTAGCTCTTGTAGGAAAATTTAATGCTAGGTGAGAGGGATGAGAATTGTTGGGTACTATTTATTAGTACAAATTTTAGTTTACTTTGATAGCTTATGGTCATCTAAATCAAAAACCCATTTATCGGCATACATGCCATATACGAGTCCGATTTCATTTTCCTGGACGTATTTTTCATCCTTACCTGGGTCAAAGTTCACATTATAAACATAAACCTTTATGCCGTGCTCTTTTAATTGCAGCATTAATTTGGTTTGGTTTGCTATTATTCTACGGGATACAGCTACGTACTTAACATTATTAACGGTCAAGAAGTTAAGTTTATCCCCAACAAGCTTCATCAATGGCTCTTGGGAGATCATAGCGTTGATTCCACTTTTTGAAGCTTGCTCAACCGTCATAACACTAAACAGCTCCATAATAAGCCTGTCCTTATCTACGAATAGGTTGGAAAACGCCACTGGGTCATTAACTTTATCCGTTACTAGTATAGCATCAGGATGTGCGCTGAACCATGCATTAATACCTTCCAAGTCAAGCGTCTTAAAATCGCCATAAATCTTGTGTTTCATAAATTCTTCATGACTTGGTGGTAGTGCACCATTGTAATCCGTAAATCTCGCCCACATCTTCCAATCGTGTGCTGCAACTAGTTTTTTGTCGGAAGTCTCGATAATATCCAATTCAAAAAGACGGAATCCTTTGGCATAATTTTGATCAAGGGCATCTTTGGAGTTGGTCGACTTGATGCCATTAACTTCTCCGCCAGCATGTGCGATGTAACGATTATTGTTAGGCTCAAATTCATAATGTACCCTTGGAAAATAGATTTGGTTGTCCGAAACTTGTTCAGGAATTCTGAGAACTAAAGAAACAGAATTATCATCTACGCTTTCATATATCCCACTATTGAAATTATGCATTATATAGGCCTGCCTGTTTTTCAATGCACTGAGTTGGGAAAAACCCATTTTTTTTAGCTTCTCGGATTGCTTTAAGAAACCATTGGCTGCAGAATCATGTGCAAGAATCGCGAAGATTGCTCCGTTTTGTTGCATCCGCCATAAAATATCAATCATTGTTTGGGACGCTTCCTTGCTAGAATAGGTGTCAAAGGTGCGATATTCGAATTTTTCTGAAGTGTTGAAATGTATAATGGTAAGTCCTCTTTCAATG